>JAWVWZ010000157.1:0-4090 GCA_033723505.1 Hydrogenovibrio sp. | reverse complement strand
TTTTATTCATCTGTCCATTCCGCTATTAACCCTTGTTTTTACAGTGTTTTGGGATTAACAATTAAGCATATCTCTATTAATTTTTTTAAATTGCCTAGGTACCAACATTACCGCAAAATAAGCGAATGCACAAAACATCCAACACTTTCGTCAACTTTTTGGTCATCGGTTATGCGGTCATTATCATCCTGGTCGCGTTTTCGGCAGGGATTTTCTTTAATTATGAGCAACGAATCTCTTCCTCTTTCAAAACCTACAGCCAGAACACCGCCTATCAGGACAATCTGAGCACCCTGTTCAATGCCACGACTCAGCGCAGCATCCTGATGGTTCGCATGATCAATGCGGAAGACCTGTTCGAAGTCGATCAACTTCAACTGAAAATGCATCATTACCAAATGCTGGTGACCAACAATCTGGCGGCCCTGAACGAATCCGCAGACACTCATCAGCAAAAGTTGATCGCTTCTGCCAGAGAAATCATGACCCAGAATCTGGCCTACCAGAATAAAGTGTACAACCTGTTGATGGATGGTCAAAGAGACGAAGCCCTCAAGCAGCTGGTCGATACGACCTTGCCGATTCAGCGCAACGTTCAAGGAATCCTGAACCGCCTTAAGGACGATTATACCGAGACGGCGAATGCCTCCAAGAAAGAATACGTCGACCAGATCTCGGAAATGCGCAATATGATCCTATGGGTCGCCATGCCGATTATTTTTTCTTTGATGATCATTGCCTTGTTTACCATTCGCAAGTTGAAGCGTTTTGCCGACAATCAACAATCGCTTTTGGTCAATATGGAGATGATTATCCATAACCGGACACAAGAACTGTTGCTCGATCGTCAGTTGATGCACAACCTAAACGAAGCAATTGGAATCTTTAACGAAGACAGCCAACTTCAGATCACCAATAAGAAACTGTCTGAGTTGATGAAATCTTTGGAGGTCAAACCTCATCAAACGGTTTGGACCATTTTGACTCAGCTGTTCACCAATCTTGATCTCAAAGAAATCCAGAGCCAACTGCACAAACACCAGGGATGGCGCGGAGAAGGACAGGTTAAAGGGCCTGAAAAACAATTTATGATGGTCGATATCTACCGCATTCAGGACAACAGTTTGCCGGAAAACTATTATTCGATCATTTTAACCGACATCACCGAGCTGAAGAACATCCACAACCAACTCGAGTACACAGCCAACTACGATGCAGTCACCGACCTGCCGAACCGCTATAGCTTTAACAAGAAAATCCAGCGAACCATCGCTGAATACCCGGATCATACCTTCTATCTGTTCTACCTTGATCTGGATGATTTCAAATGGGTAAACGATCATTTGGGTCATGCCGTCGGCGATGAATTTTTACATGAAGTCGGCCAGTCGTTTAAACGGACGCTATCATCGGATCAGTTTCTGGCGCGCATTGGAGGGGATGAGTTTGCGATTGTGATTCGTCACCCGATGGAAGACAAACAACTGGCACAATTGGCATCCGACCTACTCACCAACCTTAAGCAGGTCAATCAGGGACACCATTTTGAACATGAAATTGGTTGCAGTATCGGGGTCGCAAGCTATCCCGCACATGGCTACACTGCCGAAGCCCTGTTGAAAAGTGCCGATTACGCCATGTATCAAGCGAAGAAAACCGGGCGGAATCAGTATTGCATCTTCTCTCACCAACTGAATGAAGAGTTGAAGTATTACCATGAACTGGAACAGAATCTACGCATCGCCGTCAAAGAGCGAAACTTCGAAGTACATTACCAACCCCAGTATAGCTTGCACAGCCTGGAACTGGTCGGCGCTGAAGCTTTGGTCAGATGGAAGAACAATAATAAAAACATTCCACCGAATGAGTTCATCCCGTTGGCTGAAAAATTCGGCCTCATACAGGATATCGGCGAATTTGTGTTCGAAACCGCCATCAAACAGCTTGCCAAATGGAACGATTGCCCGACGCCATTACCGAGGGTGGCGATTAACACCTCTTCAACCCAGTTACTGGCCGGAAACTTCGGTCAGTATGTGGAAAAAACCATCTCCGAAAACCATCTGACGGCAGATCGCATCGACATCGAGGTGACGGAGTCGGTGATGATGAAAAATATCGAACAGAACAACTCGGCCGATTCCAGCTGTCTAAACTTTTTACAAGCCAAAGGGCTGGAGATTTCGATTGATGACTTCGGCACAGGGTATTCGTCCTTGTCCTACATCAAGCACCTGAATGTCGACCGCATCAAAATCGACAAAAGTTTTATTGACGACATCGAGTTCAACCGTGAAGCCCGCTCTATCGTCAAGGCGATCATCAAAATGGGACACAGTCTCGGCCTCAAGGTGTTGGCGGAAGGCATCGAAACGCCAAATCAACTGGATATTCTCAAAAGCCTGGAATGCGATGAAGGTCAGGGCTATCTTTTCAGCAAGCCCATTGATGCCGAAAAATTCGAAATCAAATGTCTATCGTAAGCCAGGCCAACCTCTGACACCTTTTCTTCTTATTTGATAAACTGCAGTATGAGAAAGCTTTCACAACCGGGAAGCACAACACAGTTTATCGGACCTGCATACGACAATGATGAATCACGCTTTTCTGAAAAGTTTGCTCACCGCTTATCTTTTATTATTAACGCCCCTAGTGTGTGCCCAAACTCTGAAAGAAACCATTGCAACCACAACGGGGCTGATCACTTTTCTCACCAGCCAGGAATCGGTTTCCGCGGGAATTTACAGTACCGAAAAAACTGACCCTGCCTCGCCACAGTCCAATTTCTCGACCTTCAAAATCCCTTATCGGCATCTCTATGACAAAAAGGATGACAGCAGCCAATGGTCGATGTTGATTGGGTATGGTCGGTTCGACATGACTCAGGAGTTCAACCTGGATCAATCTAAATGGGAAGCCAACAGCTTGAGCGCCGGTATTGGCTATTCGAAAGACTTGACGCCCCAGATAACATGGTTCTCCCGAGTGGAGCTGGCCTATACACAAATCAACCATCGTTACCATGCGGATGCATCCAGTTTGCCGTCCACAACAACCGACACATTAAATTTCGATTGGCAAACCCAAACCCTCTCAATCATTCCGAGCATCGGTATGAAAGTGCCGGTTTTACCGAAGCATACTCAATGGCTATACCAACCAAGAATCACTTATCTTCATACCACCAGCATTCTTGAGAGAAACGATTTGGAAAAGGTGTCGGCCAACTCTGTTCTGGTCGTCAACCGGCTCAACTTCGGTGAGCCCTGGCGGGTCAACTTCCACGCCTGGGGAGTTGCACTGAACCCTCAACTGAGCCGGACGGATGCATTTGGCAACGTGGAAGATGGCCTCAGTACCCGCTATTGGTACGAAGCCAATCTCAACTTTCGTCTAAAATCGATGGAACACAAATGGTGGGACAATTTCACTTATGGCTTCAGCTACCTGCATGGCGAGCACTTCAGAGGAGGACAACTGTCCATCAGCTTCAACCTGGAACGCTTCGGGATTCACTGAGGTTAGGCGACAGGCCCAATGATATTTTGAGCCAACAAATCTTCCAGAATTTCCAGTGCAAACCCTTCTAGCATCTCCACCGGCTGACCGATGTGCTCGGCCAAGTTCTGCAAATGCTCCCTAACACTGGATTCCGGCTCATGAGCAATCATTTGAATCATCTCATACAAGACTGGCGATAACGCCAAAAACTGGACCTGACCTTCTTCATCACGCAAAACCAAAAGCGTCGTTGGCAATTCCGGCTTTTGCTGCGGCTGAAATGCCTCCGAGATTTGATTCACCGGCCATTCATAAATCAAGGGCCAAGCCAGCGGTGACAATCGATAACAGGCATCCAAGGAGGCTTGAAGCGGCAAGTCATTTTGAATGCCCTCTTTCGGCTCAATGGACACCGCCAACTCGACCCATTCATAGTGTGCCATTTCCAACAAAAATGGCGGATCCGACTCAATCGGTTCAAACTCTTCCTGTAAAAACAACAGAAACTCCTGGCCCAACTCGTGAAACAAAGGGGTTCTTGAACGGTGTTTTTGCAGATATTCTCGAGTGATTTCCTGCCAGCGTTGCG
>JAWVWZ010000156.1:0-4101 GCA_033723505.1 Hydrogenovibrio sp. | reverse complement strand
TAATTTGCTCTATTCATGTTTCTTCATGAGTATCCTCCTCTGATTATTTCTTAAATAATAGAAATAATATTTATTTAAGCCCTAGATGTCCCTAGGGCTTTTTTTTTGCCCGAATCTTTTGAAATATGCCGAGATGACACAACCGAAAGGCTGAGATATGTCTTATCCTTTGGATGGGACGGATGTATTGTCGCTCAGTCTGGAAGGGGAGCGGTCTTTTTTGTTATGGCCAGCAGCATTTTGGCGTGCTCCGATCGGTTTCATAAAGTTGCGTAAACGATCATAGCGTTTATTGAGAACGGACTTGAAGATGGTGGTGTATTCCATGACTGCTTTGACGTATGCCCGGGTTTCCGAAAAAGGAATGGTGTCAATCCATTGATCGGCCGACAGTAGCCTGTCCTCCGGAATCCAGCTGTCTACACGGCGAGGGCCTGCATTGTAAGCGGCAGTGGCCAAGATTCGGTTGCCGTTGTATTTATCCTCCAGATAGCTCAAATAGGCACTGCCCAGCTGGATATTGGATTTGGCATTGGTCAACTGCGAGTACTGTTTGTGTTTGAGTCCGAGTTTTCTGCCGATATAGCGTGCGGTGGACGGCATCAACTGCATCAGGCCGATGGCACCGACCGAAGAACTGATGTTGGTGGCAAAGGCACTTTCACGTCGCATGACGCCGTAAACCCAAGCGGGATCGACAGTATGCGCTTTGGCCGCTTTGAGAATCGGTTGCTTGTAAGGGGTCGGGAACCTCAGGCTTAGATCATCCCACATTTTGGCTTTGGCGATGGTTTGGATCGCAAGATGGTGCTGATCCCAATCCGACATGGAGTTGGCAATGGCTTCTATATCGTCTGGATCAATGTGTTTGAGCAGGTGATACCATTCGCGTTTGACGCTGAGTTTCCAATGAATGGCCAGCAACTCCTTGATGACTTTCAGTTGCGGGTATTTTTTTGCCAGACGTTGATAGTCGAACTTTTTGGACGGTGCAGGATTGAACTGGTATGGCTGCTCCAGTTTGTCTGCGGACAGAAAGCCATAGAAGTTTCGCTTTTTCGCCAGTCGGCTAAAAATCTGGTTAGCCTCTTTCGGCTCGTTCAGTTCTTCATAGGCTCTGGCTTTCCAATACTCCCAACGATTGCGGCGCTGCATCTCTTCAGGGAGCAGGTCATACAGGTCGAGGTAATTGACCCAATTGGAGTTGCGGATTGCCAGTTGCAGACGCCAGTTGAGGACTTTTTCGTTCTGGGCGGCCTGATCCAGTTTTTTGAGATACTGCTGTGCTTCCGGCAGATATTTATAAGCGAAGCGAAGTGAAATCTGTCGTTCCAGACCGTGACGTTCTTGACTGGAAATACCGTATTGGCTACTTCGTCTCGTCAGCGTTTTCAGTGCCAGCTTTGGCTCGGAATAAGAGAGACGGATCACGCCCTGTTTGAAGATGGCTTTACGGATCACCGCCGGCAAATAGCCTGGCATTCTGTCAACGACCAGTTTTGGGGTTTTGTAAGCCTTGATCCAATAGTCGAGAATGTGTCTTTCCTTTTTGGACAGGTCGCGGGCGATTTTTTCAGCGTTTTGGAGTTTCCCTTTATTCATATTCAATTCAATACGATCCCAAACCATTGATCCTGTAATTTTGCGATTTTGATGAAGGTAGTGATCGAGTGCTCGACAGGTTTTGGGAAGCGTGACTTGTGTCCGCCAGAAGGCTTGTGCCTGAGTCAGAATTTCTGCAGACTGCTTCAGTCGGATTTTGGCCGTGTAGTAATAACATTTCTGCCAGTCATAGTGGGGACGAAATTTTGGGTAATATTTTAAATAGAGTTTCGAAAGGTTGTTTTCGCCAAGATATTCCAGGTAGTGACGGATCAAGATCGGGGTCAGGGTGTTGTTGGGATAGCGTTTGATGAATTGCGCGATCAGACGTTCGGGAATGTCTTCGAAGTGGTGCTTATAATCCAGATATGAGAGATAAGGATAGAGTTCGTAGTCTTGCAGAATTTTTTTATAGTGGGCGATTAAGGGGCGATCATTGGCGCGAATCGCCTCATAGGCACTCAGAAACTGGCGTTGTTGTTCGGTCAGGGTAGTGCGGTCCAGTTGAGAAGCCGATGCCGGCAACAAGCCGCAAAGGATCATCGTAAGCAAGGTTTTTGACAGGAACTGGCTCAACCTGTTGAAACGCACGCTAACTCTTAACCCAAACGTCTATTTTCATCCCGGGCCGAATGACCTGAGATTTTTTCAGTCCATTCCAGTTGCAAAGTTCAGAAGTGGTGACAGAGTATTTTTTCGCCACGATCCAAAGGCTTTCGCCTTTTTTGACGGTATAGGTGAACTTTCTGCCATACTTGTGAGAGCGAATCTCCAGCTTCTGACCTTTCCGCAAAGGTGCTCTGATACTGATATGATTCCATTCACACAGTTTTCTGGTGGAGACGTCGTAATAACGGGCAATGGTCCAAAGGCTTTCCCCGGCTTTGACGACGTGATAATGCTTGCTGCCTCGATAGGGTTTGGCCTTGGCTTCGGCACGAACCAGGGCAACTTGATTCTTCGGAATCGGGATTAACAGGGTTTTACCCGCACGGATCAGATTCGATTTCAGGCCATTAAGCTTTTTGATTTCATGTGCAGACGTCCGATATCGGTGAGCGATCAGCAATAGGCTTTCCCCATTGCGGATCTTATGGCGCGCCCAATTGACTTTGAATTTATCCGGGTTTTGAGCGAACTGCTCGCGGAAGTCATTGGCGATGTCGGCTGGCAGCAATAACCGGTGTTTTGCACGTGGGGGCGTTGCGGCTCTCAAAAATCCGGGGTTCAATACCTTCAAAAGCTTCAGGTCGGTTTGTGTCGCTTTGGCCACATTTTTCAGATTGATCTGTTGAGTCAGAATCAAGTCATCAAAATAAGGACTGTTGTCAATGGGTTCCAAATCGAGGTGATATTCGGACTGATGATCAATCAAATACGCCACTGCAAGCAATTGTGGCACGTAGTGACGTGTCTCTTTCGGCAGGTATTGGCTGATGTTCCAAAAGTTCGGATTCCCTTTGGGGTGGTGTCTCAAGTATTTGCGCTGTGCTTTCAGGACATTCCCATATCCGCCGTTATAGGAGGCCAGGGCAAGCAGCCAGTCGTAATCGTTGAGGATATAAAGTTGCTGCAGATAATCCAGCGCCGCTTTGGTGCTTTTATAAATGTCTTGGCGACCGTCATACCACCAGTTGCTTTTCAGACCGTACATGTGTCCGGTTGAGGGCATGAACTGCCATAACCCGGATGCACTGACGTAGGAGCGTGCAAAAGGGTAATAGCCACTCTCAATGACCGGTAAAAGGGCGATTTCATACGGCATTTGCCGCTTTTTGATTTCCTGCAGGATATAGTAAAGGTAAGGTTTGGCGCGAATAGAGACGCGTTTCAGGTATTTCGGGCGTTTCAGATAGAAATTGATGTAATTTTTGAATTCTTCGGTATGCGCCGGAGCCAGGAAAAAATTATGGCTCAACAGCTCCCAAAGGTTGTCCGGTTCGTCATCTGCCGGTGCATGGACGAAATTTTTCAGCTCTTCCTTATCGGTTTTTTTCTCCACCGCGTATTGTCTGATGGTTGCCTGCTGGATGGTTTCTTCGAAACTCAGACTTTCTTTATTATTGACGGGGATGGCAGCGGTGATCGGAAGCTTCGGTTTTTTGGACTGGGAGGCATTCTGATTGTCACCTTGCTGGCCGTCTTCACCCTGGAAAGGTTTGACAGGGTTGAACTCGCACCCTGTCAGAAACAGGGGCGTTAAAATAAAAGCTACCAGCAATAAAGGGTTCAATGTCTTATCCATCATTATTCGTTCAATCCGGAGTCTAAAATGCCGGTTTTATCTAGCGAGTCTTTCCATGCTCTTAACGTTGCGTAAAGATTAGCATCCGAATCTAATTCAAAATTATAAAACGATTGGTGACGTTTGATAAGGGTTTCTTTTAAATTCGGGGTGTCGAACCTTAGAAATGGATTGGTTTGTTTTTCCACGTCGAGTCTTTCCGGAACACAGGGAATGCCGGCTTTGGTTTTTTCTTTAACACTTGCCTGACGTTC
>JAWVWZ010000155.1:0-4111 GCA_033723505.1 Hydrogenovibrio sp. | reverse complement strand
GGCTTGCGGATCAATATCGGTGCCTTTGACCTCTTTTGCTCCCAGTTTTTGCGCCGCCAGGGCCAAGACGCCCGAGCCGCAACCATAATCAATCACGGTCTGGTTTTCAGGCGGGTGAGCATCCAACCAGGTCAAGCATAAAGCGGTGGTCGGATGGGTGCCGGTGCCGAATGCCATACCCGGATCCAGCATCAGGTTGACGGCATTGGCAACCGGTGGCTCGGACCAGCTTGGGACAATCCACAGGTGTTGACCAAATTGCATTGGCTGGAATTGATCCATCCAGGCGCGCACCCAGTCCTTGTCTTCCAGTTGTTCGATCTTGAACTCGGCCTTTTTCAGCTCGGGTAGCAGGCTGGTGATTAACTCGATAATCGGGCCGGTGTCGACTGCTGCGTCGAACAGGGCCATTACTTTGGTATGGGCCCAGATTGGCGTGGTGCCCAGTTCCGGTTCGTAAATCGGCTGGTCTTCTGCATCCAGGAAGGTTACGGAAGCGGCATTGGCTTCCATAAACGCCTCTGAAAGAGGCTCTGCCAGTTTTTCTTCAACGGTTAAATTGATTTGTATCCAAGCCATAACAATTTCCTAAAAAGCGTTTATTCCAGCCATGGGTTTGACATGCCCGAAAATAAAAAAAACCACGAAGGTCTTCCGAAGCAGGGGCTTCGAGCCTTCGTGGCTTGGTTTCTGGCGAAAAACTAGACGAGGTGTTCTAGTCGGTGTTCCAGATAATGAATGTTTTGTCCGCCTTCGCAGAAGCCGGCATCGTTCATGATTTCGCGTTGCATGTGAATGTTGGTTTCAATGCCTTTGATAATCAATTCCTGTAGGGCGACATCCATACGGGCAATCGCCGTGTCTCGATCGGAGCCATAACAGATCAGTTTGCCGATCATCGAATCATAGTAGGGCGGAACAGGGTAGCCGGTATAAATGTGCGAATCCCAGCGGACGCCAATCCCACCCGCCAAATGCAAGCGCTCGATGGTGCCTGGTGACGGGACAAAATTCTTCGACGGGTTTTCGGCATTGATTCGACATTCGATGGCATGTCCGCGAATCACGACATCTTCTTGCTTGATGCTGAGCGGTTTGCCCATGGCGATTTCAATTTGCGCCTTGACCAGGTCTATGCCTGTCACTTGCTCGGTCACCGGATGTTCTACCTGAAGTCGGGTATTCATCTCAATGAAGTAAAATTCGCCGTTTTCATACAGAAATTCGAATGTTCCGGCACCACGGTAACCGATTTCAAGACAGGCGTTGACACAAGCTGTCCCGATCCGATTGCGTTGCTCTTCGGTAATGCCCGGCGCCGGTGCTTCTTCGACCACCTTTTGGTGGCGACGCTGCATCGAACAATCGCGTTCACCCAGGTGAACCGCATTGCCCTGGCCATCGGCCAATACCTGAATCTCAACATGGCGAGGGTTCTCCAGGAATTTTTCCATATAGACTTCAGGGTTGCCGAAGAAACTGCCGGCTTCCGATTTGGTGAGCTGAATCGACTTGATCAGATTGGATTCCGTGTGAACGACTCGCATACCGCGGCCACCGCCACCACCTGCGGCTTTGATAATGATCGGATAGCCAATCTCTTTGGCGATGCGTTTGTTTTCTTCATCGTTATCGGATAAAGGGCCGCCCGAACCGGGAACGGTTGGCACGCCTGCCGCTTTCATGGCACGGATGGCAGAGACCTTGTCACCCATGATACGAATGGTCTCGGCCTTTGGCCCCATAAAGATAAAGCCGCTTTCTTCAACGCGTTCCGCGAAGTCCGCATTTTCGGACAGGAAGCCATACCCAGGGTGGATGGCTTCGGCATCCGTGATTTCCGCTGCAGAAATAATCGCAGGGATATTCAGGTAACTGTCTGTCGATGGTGCAGGTCCGATGCAAACCGATTCATCGGCCAATAGGACGTGCTTTAAGTTAGAGTCAGCCGACGAGTGAACCGCGACGGTTTTAATGCCCATTTCTTTACAGGCTCTTAAAACACGGAGGGCAATTTCACCTCGGTTGGCTATAAGAATTTTTTCAATCATGCGATCTCCCATCGTATTCGGCTTATTCAATGACGAACAAAGGTTGACCGAATTCAACCGGCTCAGCGTTTTGTACCAGAACTTGCTTGACGGTACCTGAAACGTCAGACTCGATAGGGTTCATGATTTTCATCGCTTCGATAATGCATAGCGTATCGCCTTCTGAGACCTTGTCGCCGACCTTGACGAAAGGCGCTGCATCCGGAGAAGGAGCTGAATAGAAAGAGCCGACCATTGGTGAAGTCACCTTATGGCCACTGACTTCTTCTGCCGCAGCAGGGGCGGCAGATTCGGTCGGTGCAGCTGGCGCAGGGGCGGCGGCAGGGGCCTGCATTTGAACGGCTGGTGCCGGTGCTTGCATATAGACCGGTTCCTGACTACGGCTAATGCGGATGTTATGTTCGCCTTCTTTGATCTCGATTTCAGCGATATCTGACTGCTCAACGATTTCAATAAGTTTGCGGATAGAACGAATATCCATGTTCGGTGCCTCTCTCTTTTAAATTTTTATGAATTAAGTGTAATCATTGGATTATTTCAGTTGTTCGACTGCGGCGGCCAAGGCCAATTGATAGCCAATCGGTCCAAGCCCGGCGATA
This sequence comes from Hydrogenovibrio sp., assembly GCA_033723505.1. Lineage (GTDB taxonomy): Bacteria > Pseudomonadota > Gammaproteobacteria > Thiomicrospirales > Thiomicrospiraceae > Hydrogenovibrio. The sequence continues at coordinate 1,461 of JAWVWZ010000155.1, read as the reverse complement.
ACGCCTTCAGCAAGGTCGGAAAAATATGAGTGTTGTCTAAAAGCTTCTCGTTTATGGATGTTGGAAAGATGAACTTCGATAAACGGAATCTTAACCGTGCTTAAGGCATCGCGGATGGCGACGCTGGTATGGGTGAATGCCGCAGGGTTGATGATGATGAAGTCGATTTCGTGAATGGCGGAATGGATTTCGTCGACGATTTCATGTTCGGCGTTGCTTTGGAAGTGGTGCAAGCGCACTTCATAATCGTCGGCCAGTGTTTCCAGTTCTTCAATAATATCTGCCAGCGTTTGGCGACCATAATGCTCTGGCTCGCGTTTGCCAAGCATATTCAAGTTCGGGCCGTTAATCACCAAGATATTTGCCATAAGTGAATCCTGTTCAAAAAGCTTTTGGAAAGACCTTTCCTACCGGTAAGACAGGAAAGGTCTCATTCAATTTATCTTGAAATTATACCTAAAAGGTTGCGAAGTTGATATAAAAACAGACAAAAAATGTAATGAAAATACGCGAACTGCTTTGAAAAGGCGTTTTTGAGTAAAAAACGGAAAAATTATTGTCGGAATGGGAGCGGTTCTTCCCAAAAGCTGGGAAGAACGCATGCGCGGAAGGCTACTTTTGGAAAGAGGTTTCGACGTTTTTCAGGAATTCTTCCGGCTTTTTAAAGCCGACCACTCGTTGGGATTTTTGTTCCTGTTGTTGGTCGAAAAATAAAATCGCCGGTGGTCCGATGATGCCGAAAGCTTTCATCAGCGCCTTGTCATCGGCATTGTTCGCGGTGACATCCGCCTGCAACAGGGTGACATTGCGTAAAGCCTGTTGAACTTTCGGGTCTGAGAAAGTGAACTTTTCCATCTCTTTACAGCTGACACACCAGTCGGCATAAAAATCGAGCATGACCGGCTTGCCTTTTGCGATTTCATCATTCAACTCTGCAAGGGAGCTGATTTTGCGAAATGGCAGTCCTTCTTCATGACTGGCAGTGCTGCCACCACTTGTGGCCTGGTAGACTTTGAGCGGCTGCAGAACATCTTTGCTGCCACCTGCCAGTCCGACCATCAAAATGACACCATAGGCGAGCAAGATAAATCCGATCGATTTGGCCAGTTTGGCCCAGCCGGATTTGTCACCGATAGCTTCCAGTGCACCTAGATAGATGGCGGAACCTATCAGCAGCGCCGCCCACAGGAACATGGTGATCGAAGCGGGTAGGATACGGTCAGCCATCCAAATGGCGACGGCAATCATTAAGACACCGAAAATCGCTTTGACATTGTCCATCCAGGCGCCCGCTCTTGGCAGTAATTTTCCGGCGGATGTCCCGAGTAACAGAAGCGGGACGCCCATCCCCATGCTCATGGCAAACAAGGCGGTTCCGCCGAGCAGGGCATCACCGGTTTGTCCGATATAAATGAGTGCTCCGGCTAATGGCGGTGCGACGCATGGCCCGACAATCAATGC
>JAWVWZ010000154.1:0-4112 GCA_033723505.1 Hydrogenovibrio sp. | reverse complement strand
TTTGCCGATTTACGATGCCCTGGATACGGATGCAAAAAAACTGAAACATGTTTTGGTGCGCCATGAACAAGCGGCTGTACACGCTGCTGATGGGTTCGCTCGCTCTACAGGTAAACCAGGTGTCGCTCTTGTGACTTCCGGCCCCGGTGCGACCAATACCGTTACAGGTATTGCGACTGCTTTTATGGATTCCATTCCATTGGTGGTCATCACTGGGCAGGTGCCAACGGCATTGATTGGCTTGGATGCATTCCAGGAAATCGATACCGTCGGGATTACAAGACCGATCGTCAAACACAACTTCTTGGTCAAGGATGTCAATGATCTAGCGATGACGCTCAAAAAAGCGTTTTACATCGCGACTACTGGAAGACCCGGTCCGGTAGTAATTGACATTCCGAAAGATGTACAAAACGCCAAAAGCACTTATGAATATCCACAAGAAGTCAGTTTGCGCTCCTATGTACCTGTAACGAAAGGCCATAGCGGACAAATCAAGAAAGCCATCGAAATGATGATGAAGGCTGAAAAACCTATCTTGTACACAGGTGGAGGGGTTGTCTTAGGCGATGCCTCTTACGAATTGACCGATTTGGCTCGAAAGCTGAATTTCCCTGTGACCAATACTTTGATGGGATTGGGGTCTTATCCGGCTGACGATGAGCAATTCCTGGGAATGCTTGGGATGCATGGAACCTATGAAGCTAACCTGGCAATGCACAATTCTGATTTGATCATTGCTATCGGTGCGCGATTCGATGACCGGGTCACCGGGAATTTGGAAAAATTCTGTCCGGAGGCCAAGGTCATTCATATCGATATCGACCCGGCTTCAATTTCCAAGAATGTCGCAGTGGATGTGCCCATTGTCGGCCCTGTGAAGCAAGTCTTGTCGGAAATGTTGAACCTGTTGGAAAAGGCGGGAGCGACCCCGGATAAGGAGGCGCTTGAAAGCTGGTGGGAACAAATCCGTGAATGGCGATCAACGGATTGCTTAAGATATGAGCAACTTGGCAATAAAATTAAGCCTCAGGCAGCCATGCAAGCGGTTTGGGAAGTGACAAACGGAGAAGCATTCGTAACTTCCGATGTTGGTCAGCATCAAATGTTTGCCGCACAATATTATCCATTCAACAAGCCAAGACGCTGGATCAATTCCGGTGGATTAGGCACGATGGGCTTCGGGTTGCCGGCTGCGATGGGGGTTCAAGCTGCCTATCCTGACGATACCGTTATCTGTGTGACGGGAGAAGGTTCTATTCAAATGAATATCCAGGAACTTTCAACCTGTATGCAATACGGTTTGCCGATTAAGATCGTTTGTTTGAATAACGGTTTCCTGGGGATGGTAAGACAGTGGCAGGAGTTCTTCTATGATCGTCGTTACTCCATGTCCTATATGGAATCCTTACCGGATTTCGTCAAGTTGACTGAAGCTTACGGGCATGTCGGGGTGCGTATCGATAACCCTGAAACCATGAAAGAGCAGTTGGCGGAAGCTTTCTCCGACAAAAACAAAGATCGACTTGTCTTTATCGACATCATTACCGATCAGCAAGAAAATGTTTATCCGATGGTGCCAGCCGGTGCCGGGCTTGATGAAATGATCCTGGTATAGAGGTGTAAAGATGAAACATATTATTTCAATGTTAATGGAGAATGAATCCGGTGCTTTGTCCCGTGTTTCAGGATTATTTTCGGCTCGTGGCTATAATATTCAAACTCTGACGGTTGCGCCGACGGAAGATGAAACGATTTCGCGTTTGACTTTGGTGACTTACGGCAACGATCATCAGATTGAACAGATCGTCAAACACTTGAACCGCTTGATAGATGTGATTAAGGTAGTCGATATTACCGAAGGCTCACACATTGAGCGCGAACTGATGCTGGTCAAGGTCAAGGCGACGACTTCGATGAGAGAGGAAATCAAACGTCTGGCGGATATTTTCCGAGGCACGATTGTTGATGTGACTTCCAATATCTATTCGGTTCAATTGGTGGGAGAAAGCCAAAAGCTGGACGCATTCATTGAAGCGCTGGACGAGAATCTCATTATTGAAACCGTTCGCTCTGGAGCGGTCGGTTTGATGCGTGGTGAAAAATCTCTTCATTTATAAATTTTTAACATTCAATTTATTTTAAGGAAAAACGATGCAAGTTTATTACGATAAAGATTGTGACCTTTCGATCATCCAAGGGATGAAAGTGGCGATTATTGGTTTCGGTTCTCAAGGGCACGCGCACGCTGCCAACCTGAAAGATTCAGGTGTTGACGTTACCGTCGGCCTTCGTCCAGGTTCTTCATCAGTCAAAAAAGCAGAAGGTTACGGCCTGAAAACTGCGGATGTTGCGACTGCGGTTGCCAATGCAGATTTGGTGATGATTTTGACGCCGGACGAGTTCCAGTCTGTCCTTTATAAAGAAGAGATCGAGCCAAACATCAAGCAAGGTGCCGTATTGGCATTTGCACATGGTTTTGCAATCATCTACAACCAGATTGAGCCTCGTAAAGATCTAGACGTTATCATGATCGCGCCTAAAGCACCGGGTCACACAGTTCGTTCTGAATTTGTTCGTGGTGGTGGGATTCCTGATTTGATCGCGGTTGAGCAAGATGCATCTGGAAAAGCGAAAGACATCGCGCTTTCATACGCTTCCGGTGTTGGTGGTGGTCGTACTGGGATCATCGAAACCACTTTCCGTGACGAGTGTGAAACGGACTTGTTCGGTGAGCAAGCGGTTCTTTGCGGTGGTGCGGTTGAATTGGTTAAAGCTGGTTTCGATACGCTTGTTGAAGCGGGTTACGAGCCAGAGATGGCTTACTTCGAATGTTTGCACGAGTTGAAGTTGATTGTCGACTTGATGTTCGAAGGTGGGATCGCCAACATGAACTACTCAATCTCGAACAATGCAGAGTACGGTGAGTATGTTACGGGTCCTCGCGTTATCAACGAAGAATCTCGTGCAGCGATGCGCGCAGCGTTGAAAGACATCCAGACCGGTGAATACGCTAAGAAATTCATCTTGGAAGGTCAGTCAAACTACCCTTCAATGACCGCTCAGCGTCGTTTGAACGAAGAGCACGGCATCGAAGTCGTTGGTAAGAAACTTCGTGCGATGATGCCTTGGATTTCTGCGAACAAAATCGTTGACCAAGAAAAGAACTAATTCATTTTTTGAATCAGTTTTATGTAGAAAACCGCCGTCAGGCGGTTTTTTTATGCCTGCCGAAAAAACAATTTTTTCAATCTAAATTCAATGGGTTGTCATACCCCTGTCTTGTGCGTTAAGATAAAAACCCTGTTTTTTGTAAGTTAAATATCAAGGCGTTTTGAATTAACCTCATGTATCTGTCTTTTTTTGGTCTGGAACAGCCTCCTTTTCAAGCTTTGCCGAGCCCTGCCTATTATGTCAACTTCGCTGCGGCCGAAGATACGGCCTTATCGATTCTTTTCTCGATTACAGCCGGGAAAGGGGTGATTAAAGTCACGGGAGAATCTGGAACGGGTAAAACCGTTATGGTGACCCATATAGAAGAACAGCTCCCGATCAATTACCGAAAGGTGACTATTCACTCGCCTTGTTTAAATGCCGAGACCTGTTTAAAGCAGCTTTGTCACGAAATAGGCATTTCCGTGTCAGAGCGGGATACCGAATTGAGATTGATTGCAAAACTTCATCAGACCTTCCTGCAAGAGTTTACCAGCGGGTATAGAACCATCATCTTTGTGGATGATGCCCATCTTTTTCAACCGGAAGTCCTGAAAACCCTGTGTCTATTAAGTTATTTGAAAACGAGAGGAGATCAACAAGGCGATAAGTTGGTTCAAGTTGTATTGCTCGGAACACCGGCACTGGACGAGAAACTGGAAACTCCGAGTATTGAAGATTGGGGGCAACGAATCAATAGTCATATCGAGATGCCGAGGTTGGACGAGGTTGAGGTAATGCACTATACAAATCACCGAATGAAAGTGGCCGGTTATTCAAAGGAACCTGTATTTGATTTAAAAGCAGCAAGAAAAATACAGCGACTGACATCCGGTGTGCCCGAAGTCATTAATCGACTGGCGGATCAATTATTGGTTACTGCATACAAGTGTGGAGAT
>JAWVWZ010000153.1:0-4117 GCA_033723505.1 Hydrogenovibrio sp. | reverse complement strand
TTTGGCCGCGGTGTATTTCACACCCAGCCCTAAATAGGTTTGTTGAGGCATTTTCCCATCCAGCCAGGGCGAGATGTCGTAGCGGCTCTGTAACTTAAGGTGATTGGCCGGCATCAACGGCAAGTCCCGATGGTTACGCTGGTCGATGCCCTCAATCCATTCTCCCGTCAGCGTCCAGTTTAAGCGTGGTGTCTGGCGATAGTCGGCATAAAACTCCACGCCCCGCAGTAAAGCCGCTGTCTGCTGGTTTTGCATTTCCGGCAGCGTCCGTCCCGGAATCGCGGTTGTCGTTTGCTGACCTTCCAGCACATCGCCTTCGCCATAACGGTAATAACCGGTATTCTCCAGCGCGATATAGTTTTCCATCCAGTTCTGATAAACGCTGGCATTCATCTTCAGCTTTTCCGACTGCCACCCCAATGCCAACTCGACATTGGTGCCGGTTTCGGGGTTCAGGTTCGGGTTTCCGATTTCATAAGCCTGAACCCCTCCGTGCATCCCACCGGCATAAAGTTCATAGATGGTCGGCGCCCGGAAACTGCGCGTCAGTTGCGTCGACAACTTCCATTGCGGCGTCAGCCGATACCCTGCTCCCAACGCACCGCTCCATCCGCCGAAAGAACGATGGTTATTGGTGCTGTCATAAATATTCAAATCATTCCAGAAATGCGTATTTTCTGTGGAAAGCGGTGCGGTCACTGCTTGCTGATGGTAACGCCCTCCGACGTCCCATTCCCATCGCCCCGTTCGCTTCTTATCCACCCAATAGACGGATTGACCATTTTCCGTCGCCGACGGCGCCAAGTCTCCCGACCGCAAATCCTGTTGCTTGTCGAATCCACTGATCCCGAACTCGCCTTGCCAGCCATAATACTCGGGATGCTCTATCCCCAAGGTCAACTCATCTCTATGCACCACCAGATCCAGTAACGCAGGGTCGTTCGAATAATTGGCAAGATTCTGATAGACATCGTCGTGCACGGCAATACGCTGATTTCGGGTATGGGCATAGGCCGGCTTGAACACCCAACCTGCATCGCTGAAAAGCTCGGCCTTCAATTGTGTTTCCACATTTTTAAGGTGCTGTCCGGCTGCCGGCATCAATTCATAGGGGCTGGTCGTCGAAGCCGCCTCCACCCCGAGAAAATTCTGCCAGGTTTCCCAAATGGCGTGTTTGACTTCCACCGTGCCCCAATCATCACTGTAGCCTAATCCGATCAAACCGGCACCGGATTCGAAATCGGTATAGGGCGTGGTGCCGGTCACCAACGGTAAGGTGCCCGGCGGATCGCTGGGCGTCACCGTTCCGGCCGTCGGCCCGCTTGGTGAAACAAACGCTTCCCCCTTACGCTTGGTCACCCCCAGCACGGCACCGAACTTACCGAAAGAACCGCGGAGTTTCGCCCCGACCATCGGCTCGGCATTATTGGTGTTGTACTCCCCCAGAATCTCGGCCGAGGGTTCAGGTTGCCCATAAGGAATGGTCATGGAGTCGATATTGACCACCCCCGCGGCAGAAGCACCGGAATACTTCAACGCTTCGGCGCCCCGCACGACTTCGATTCGATCGGCAAACGCCGGTTCGATATTGGCCTGATGACGGACACCATAGGCCTGATAGTCGGTCGACAAGCCATTTGACAATATCTTCAATCGTTCACCCGTCATGCCTCGCACCACCGGTCGCCCGGCCTGAGCCCCGGTCTTCTGGTTATCCACTCCCGGTAAATTTTCCATCAAAGCGCCTAAAGACGCGGTCGCATTGCGTTGCTGTTCGGACGGTGCGACCGTCAAACGAGTGGAAGCCCCGACAGCTATCTTGGATTTGGATTCGCGACTGTCCTCGACGACCACCGTATCCAACCGGGTTTTCGCAGCGGCGGGATCGGCTACCGCCGGAGAAGCGCATAAGGATAAAATTCCCAAAGATAAAAATGAAACGCGGGGCTGACGTCCGGCCAGCCGCCAGTAAGTTTGCAAATAGGTTTGCATAAATGTCTCCTGATTCGATCAACAAGCCGCTTAAATTCCGGACAGGCATCCTGTTATCGGATGCCCGGCCTGACATCATCGGCAAAAATAAAACTTAAAGTCTGATCAGGAGAAAACTGGAGGAGCGCGCCCCCAAAAGGGTGGATAGGCAAGCGCAGGATAAACAGGGGAAACGCGCTCGTCGAAATGGGAATACGTCGGGGTCGGCAATGCCAGATCGAGCGTTTCGACCTGATCGCTGACCGGATGTGCCATCCCTTGATAGAGGTCACACTCGACTGTATGGTGATGAAACGGGTGAATTTCACTATGGAGCAAGCCCGCCGTTTTCGCAAAGAAAAACAGCGTCACCAAAACAGCAATATGAAAAGGCTTAAACCAGTATGTGGATCGTCTCATGTGATTCATTTTAGCAAAACCCATTGCCCCCGCCTGGCAGATTTTTCATCCAATTGTCATTTATAAATTCCGCTAGCGACCTTGCATGCCGTTCTTTCAAGTATATAATCAAATAAACTGTCTTAATCGAAAAGGAACCCCTATGTCCCTGTCCCCGCTTGCCGGAAAACCCGCGCCTCTGGATTTACTGGAAAATATCCCGCTTTTGGTTTCGGATTATTACACGCGACACCCCGACGTCTCCAACCCGGATCAGGCCGTCAGCTTCGGCACCTCAGGCCATCGGGGCTGCGCCAGCAAAAAAACTTTTAACGAGTCACACATCGCCGCGATCTCGCAGGCGATTGTCGAATACCGGCAACAGCAGGGCATTACCGGTCCGCTGTATATCGGCATGGATACCCATGCGCTGTCGGAAGCCGCACATGCCACTGCGGTCGAAGTCTTCGCCGGTAACGGGCTTGATGTCATCATTCAAAGCAATGGTCGCTATACACCGACACCGGTCATTTCCCATGCGATTTTGACTTACAATGCCGGTCGTCAGAACGGACTCGCCGACGGGGTCATCATCACCCCGTCCCATAATCCGCCGCAGGATGGCGGGTTCAAATACAACCCACCGAACGGCGGGCCGGCGGATTCGGATGCGACCAATGTCATTCAGGCGCGCGCCAATGAAATCATCCTCGACGGCTTGAAAGACGTCAAACGTATGGACCTTTCTCAGGCAATGGCTTCCAGCCATGTCACCCCAACCGATCTGATCCTGCCTTATGTCAAGGATCTGGAGAAGGTCGTCGATATGAAAGCGATCAAGGGTGCCGGACTCAAACTCGGCGTCGATCCGCTTGGCGGCGCCGCCATCGATTACTGGCAACCGATCGCTGATTATTACGGCCTGAACCTGGAAATCGTCAACCACCGCGTCGATCCGACCTTTGCGTTTATGAGCGTCGATAAAGACGGCAAAATCCGCATGGACTGCTCTTCGCCCTATGCAATGGCCGGACTGATCCAGCTGAAAGACCAATTCGACATTGCTTTCGGCAACGACCCCGATGTCGACCGCCACGGCATCGTCACGCCATCGGTCGGGCTGATGAACCCGAACCATTATCTGGCAGTGGCGATTCAGTACCTGTTCACCCATCGTCCGCAATGGTCCGATCAGGTGAAAATCGGTAAAACTTTGGTCTCCAGCTCGATGATCGACCGGGTAGCGGAATCGCTTGGCAAAAACCTGTCGGAAGTGCCGGTCGGCTTCAAATGGTTTGTCGACGGACTGGTGTCGGGAGACTATGCGTTCGGCGGTGAAGAATCGGCCGGTGCGTCTTTCCTTCGCATGGATGGTTCCACGTGGAGCACCGACAAGGACGGCATCATCATGAATCTGCTGGCGGCAGAGATGACCGCCGTGACCGGCAAAGACCCCGGCATGCTTTATCAGGAACTGACCGAGCAATTCGGCAACCCGGTTTACAGCCGCATCGATGCCCCGGCCAATCGCGAAGAAAAGGCGATTTTGAGCAGTCTGTCGCCGGAAATGGTCAAGGCCAACGAACTCGCCGGAGAAACCATCACCGCCAAACTGACACATGCACCGGGCAATGGCGCTGCAATCGGCGGCCTGAAAATCACCACCGAAAACGGCTGGTTCGCCGCCCGTCCTTCCGGCACCGAAGATATCTATAAAATCTATGCCGAAAGTTTTAAAGGCGAAGCC
>JAWVWZ010000152.1:0-4135 GCA_033723505.1 Hydrogenovibrio sp. | reverse complement strand
CTGCTCTCGGCCAGTTTCGACAACTCTTCATTATGCCGGTTTGCCACGACTGCCGCCAAAGCATTGCCGCGCATCATATCTTCATCGGAACCGGCTCCCCCGGCCACAAAGATACGTTCCAGCGGAATTTGCCACTGGTCGGCGATATACCGCAGAGCCATTCCCTTGGAAGCTCGAATCGGCAGAATGTCCAGAAATTCACCAAACGACATCTGCACGTTAACTGACTGTTCTTCCTGATGTAGTACCCGCTTGATTTCTTCGAGATCGGCTACCTCGGTGTCAATAAAGTAACTCAGTTTGAAAAAACTTTGCTCCGATTTCGGTTGACGCGTCAAGCCGGGATAATCATCCAGGATCTGCTTCAGCTTGTGACGTGCCCAGTGATAATCAATGTGTTTCGCCCAGGCTGTATCCATCGTGAGTTTCGGCGCATAGTTGATTTCCGTTCCACCACTGCTGATCAAAATATCCGGTTCGGGGATGCCATGCTTTTTCATCAGCTTCAATGCCGAATCCAGACGACGTCCGGTCGCGATAATAAACAGTGTATTCTTGCGGTGTTCCCGCAACAACGACATCAACGCATGCAGCGCCTCTTCGTCCCCAATCAGATTCTGGTCCAGGCTACTGACAAAAGCACGGTCGTGATAGAGTTCTCGGCGACGTTCAACCTGTTTGCGTTCCAATCGTTCGGCATCTTTCACAATCGGGCAGACCAGCTGCATATATCTGTCAACATGAGCTTCCCACGAATAATGATGACGCACGCCCTTTAATCCTTGCTCGACATAGGTCTGCCTCAGAGCATCGTCCGTCATGATTTTCAGTAAGGCTTCCGTCATGGAGGCGGGTTCGAGTGGGTCGATCAAAATGCCGTTATCGCAGTTGCCGATAATGTCTCTCGGGCCGCCATCCTCGGTTGCAACGATCGGCAAACCGGAAGCCGCTGCTTCAATCAGGGTCAAGCCGAAAGGCTCGGTCAAGGCAGGGTTGACGAACACGCCGCCGGAGGCTGCCGCAATGCGGTAAATCAAAGGGACCTGATTGCGCTGATGGTGCTTGGGCATTGCGACCTTGCCGTAAAGGTCATGACGATCGATTGCCACCAGCAATTCGTGGAAAACATTTTGTGCACCTTGTTCCAAATCATCGATATCGTCGCGATTCCCGGCAATGATGACCAGATTCGCCAAGGATTGCAGTTTTGGTGACTGGCCGTAGGCCTCAATAAGCGAAACAATGTTTTTACGCTTATCCGGTCTCGACAAGGCCAAAATAATCGGCTTCTTCGGGTGCTTCAAATGATGCACCAATTCTTTAAATAGAGGGGTGACCAGCTCATGCCCGGAAGGCGGTTGAAATTGGTTCAGATTGGTTCCCGGCGGAATGACTCGCATCTGTTCCGGCTGGTAGAAATCGTAAAGTTCATACTGCTCTTCGATTTCCTGATGGGTACTGGTGATGACTCGTTCCGCCGTTGCCAGAATATTTTCTTCGGCATCGATACGACGGGTCATATTGTAGAGTTTTTCGATTTCTCTAGCGGTAAGACCGCTGGCCAACAAGCGACTGCGTTTGACACGTCCTAACGAATGGCCGGTATGCACCAACGGAATTGCCAGTTGATTGGCGAGGTGTTCCCCCACATATCCAGCGTCGGCATAATGACTGTGGATGATATCGGGAAAGGCATCCTGCTCGCGGAAATAATTCATCAGGTTATCGGTAAAGGTATCCAAATGATCCCACAACTGCTCTTTGTAAATGTACCGTTGCGGACCGGCATCAATGCGGATGATGCGCAGGGAGTCAGATAAGGTTTCTAGAGGTTTGGCATAATCGGAAGAAACAGATGGATCTATCACTCTTCTGGTGAACAGATCAACGCGTTCAACCCCGGGGTGACGAGCCAAAGCCTGGGCGAGTTCAACCACATACAGTGTTTGCCCTCCTGTATCGGCATCCCGCCCCAGTTCCAGATTCTGTCCACGAATCAGTCCGTGGACACTGATCAAGGCAATATAAAGTTTGCCGGCTTCTGCGCTCATAAACGCCTTTTCTGTTAGTGATTAAAAGAATGTTACCGAATGATTTATTTTTCCTGAGAGTCTCGCTTTCCTGAGACTCAAACCTCTCCGAACGCGTTATCCATTAAAGATTCGCCGCCTGGCGAATATGAAAGTTAGAAATGTGAGCGAAACCGATATTCCCGATTTCCAGCCCAAGCAAATGAATTAATTAGATTTGATTGTACAAAACACAGCCAAGAAAACAACCTTATTGATGGAAAATCGGCATGGCACCACAGAATTGACAGCAGAAGCGCCGAACAGAAAGTCCGGCACATAAACATGGAAAGCCCCTTTTACTCGGCAGCCAACTCCGCCATCCAGTTACGCCAACCACCGGTGCGGGTAATCTCTGTCGCCCCCTCGATGCCATAAGGTTCGCAGATAAAGCCGACGACCTGCTCCCCTTCGACCAGTTCGACTTTGCCCAATCCCAATGGAGAGGGAATCAATGCCAAAAAAGATCCCAGGTGCTGCTTGGGCATCGCCCAGACTTCCACTTCAATACTTGCCCCCCCTTCCGGCACCTTGACCAGCCCGGGCTTCAAGATTGGCCCCCCGGCCAGCTGATAGAACTGGTATTTGGCCGCAGTACGCGTCGTTTTGATCAGTTTGGCACCACGTTCGATCAATTGCGCGTTTAAAGGAAATCCCGTCAGGTGAGCGCCAACCACCGCCAGCGGAATACTGTGTGGAGACTCAAAATAAGTACTGTCGGCAAGCGGCACCGGAACCGATTTCGCGCCAGCATGATCGACAAACCCGGCATGCCACTGGTCGGCCAATTGCATCAACAGACGATCGGTGCCCGCCGGGGCGAACAAGGTCACTCCAGCTGGCAAGCCGTCTTCTCTAAACCCGGTTGGCAGTGCCAAAGCAGCATAATCGAGCAGGTTCATAAAATTGGTGTAAGTGCCCAAGACAGAATTCAAGCCGATTGGATCCTGACGCACCTGATCAAGGGTGAAAATACTGGGCGTCGTCGGCGTAATCATGCAATCCACTTCCTGCCAAAGCGCTTGTGTCTGCTTCTGCGCTGCTTGCAATGCATAACTGCCTTTATAGGCATCCGCTGCGGATAATGCTCTGGCTCCGGTAATGATGGTTCTCACACTCGGATCCATCGCCACTTCATTCGATTCGATAAAATCGGCAATGGCGACATAACGCTCAGCCACCCAAGCGCCCTCATACAAGAGTTTGGCGGTATCTAACCAGGGTTTAAAGGGAATCTCCTTGATTTCATACCCCTGTTGCTTCAACTGCCCGATTGCATCGAAAAAATTCAATTCCGCCTGTTCGTCACCGTGAAAGAACAAGCTGTCTCGATCGGGGATGCCCAATACCGGCTTATCACCCCAAGCCGGCGGCATCAAACTCATCTCATCACGGCTGAATGCATCTTCGTCGTCCGGTTGAGCGGCGACTCCGAAGACATCATAAGCATCCTGGGCGTTGAGGGCGAACACACTGACTACATCCTGAGAACGAACGGCCGGCACCACACCCTGGGTACTCAACAATCCTTTGGAAGGTTTCAAGCCGATCAGGTTGTTGAACGCTGCGGGCACCCGTCCAGATCCGGCCGTATCAGTGCCTAACGAAAAGCTGCAAAGCCCCAAGGACACTGCCACCGCAGAGCCCGAACTGGAACCTCCGGACAAATACTCGAAATCGAACGCATTGTGACACTCGCCATAAGGCGAACGGGTACCCACCAATCCGGTGGCGAATTGATCCATATTGGTTTTACCCAATGGAATCGCACCCGCTTCGATCAACAAGCGAACAACCGTTGCCGACTCGGAAGGCACATAAGCGAATTCCGGGCAGGCTGCCGTGGTCGGCACCCCCGCCAAATCGATATTGTCTTTGATGACGAACGGAACCCCCCATAACGGCAGGCTGTTCACCTCCGTGCTCTCCAACGCCACCAGATAATCTTCCAATTCGGCTTCGGTCAACCGGTGAATGAAGATGTTATGATCGGCATAGGCTTCGGCCTGATAGGTCAATTGAACCACCAGCTGACGCGGGGTCAGTTCCCCCGACGCATAGGCCTG
>JAWVWZ010000151.1:0-4178 GCA_033723505.1 Hydrogenovibrio sp. | reverse complement strand
GTTTTCCCCGTACCCGGAGGCCCGACCATCAATACCCCGCGTGGAATATTTCCACCCAGATTCTGGTATTTTTCGGGATCTCTCAGGAAGTCGACAATCTCACCGACTTCTTCTTTCGCCTCATCCGCACCGGCAACATCATCCAATGTCACCTTAACCTGATCGTCCGTCAACATACGTGCTTTGGACTTTCCGAAAGACATAGGGCCGCCTTTGCCTCCCAGACCTCCACTCATCGAACGCATAAAGAAAATCCAGATGGCGATCAACAACAGCATCGGGAACCATGAAATGAAAATCTGCATCAATACGCTTTGCTTTTCAGGCAGGTGTGCTGTGACCTTGACGTGGTTATCCAACAAATCGCCCATCAACCCCACATCTCCCGGGTTGATTGTCGTAAATGCCTGTCCATTGGTATACACTCCATGGATGGTTTGTCCGTCAATGGAAACCTGGCTGATCTGACCGTTATTCACCTGCTCGATAAAATCGGAATAGGCCAATTGCGTGCTTTTCCCCATCAACTGCTGGCCACTGAAGTGGTTGAAGATAGACAGCATAATGGTCGCCACCACCGTCCAGATCAAAATATTTTTCAACATATCATTTTTCATAATTCACCTGATACTACTCAATCCAATTAGATGATTGGTTTTATTTTTATGCTGATAACTTTATCACATTTCTTTATAAACTTTATTTATATTGTTTATAAGAAATGATGGGTATTTTATTCGCATATTCGTTATTTTTTGCCTCGCGCCAGCAAGTAGATTTCCTTGCTTCGAGCCCGAGAGGCCTTGGGTTTACGGGTCACGACCTTTTTATACTGACTTCGCAAGGTATTGAGCAGCTGATCATAACCTTCCCCTTGAAACACCTTCATCAGCAAATCTCCATCTTTCCTCAAAACTTGATCTGCCAGATCGACGCAGAGCTCGACCAAATACATTGCCTTGGGAATATCAATGCCTTTGTTGCCGCTCATATTCGGCGCCATATCCGACATGACCAGATCAACCTCTCGCCCGCCCAGGGCATCGATCAGATTCTGATAGACCTCATCTTCCCTGAAGTCGCCTTGAATGAACGTGACGCCGGCAAAAGGTTCGACCGGCAAAATATCCAGCGCAAACACCTGTCCTTCGTCGCCGACCTTATGCGTGGTCCATTGTGACCAGCCACCCGGCGCCGCTCCCAGGTCGACCACGGTCATTCCCGGTTTGAAGAGTTGATCTTTTTCGTCGATTTCCTGTAACTTATAAATCGCTCGAGATCGCCAGCCTTCCTGCTTGGCCTTGTTCACATAATAATCATCAAAATGTTCTTTTAACCAACCGGAGCTCGATTTACTTCTTGCCATACACCATTTTCTTATAGAATACCGTCTTAGAAGACTTCTATACCTTAATAATATTTAATATCGGATTTTCAATGTCAAAAAACACAAAACTTTCAATCAATCAGATTAAATTCCTAAGAGGCATCGCCCATGGACTCAACCCGGTGGTCACCATTGGCATCAACGGCGTGACCGAATCTCTGATGGAAGAACTGGAATCGTCTTTGGCGCATCACGAACTGCTGAAAATCAAATTGGCCGCTGCTGAAAGAGAAGACCGAAAACGCATCATCGATTATGTGGTCGAGCAGACTCAAGCCCAGTTGGTACAGTCTGTCGGCAAAGTATTCGTCATTTTCCGTCAGAACAAAGATTCCGAAATCCAGTTGCCAAAATAGAAGCTACGCCCCTTCATGACTTTCATGAAGGGCAAATTTCTATACCAACTTGTCCAAACCTCTCGCCAAATCGGCTTTGATATCTTCGATCGACTCCAAGCCAACCGACACCCTCAACAAATTATCGGTAATCCCTGTCGCGATTCTTTCGGACTCTTCGACTCGACAATGGGTTGTTGTGGCGGGATGTGTGATACTGGTTTTGACATCGCCAAGGTTCGCGGTAATCGAAACCATTTGCGTCTGATCCACGACTGACCAAGCTGCAGGCTGCCCGCCTTTCACTCGGAAAGACACCAAGCCTCCCGGCCCTTTCTGCTGAGATTGCCCCAAAGCATATTGAGGATGACTCTCCAATCCGGGATAAAAGACTTTTTCCACCGCGGGATGCTGATTCAACCATTCGGCCAGTTGCATTGCATTGCGGCAATGCGCTTCCATTCTGATCGATAGCGTCTCCAAGCCTTTAAGGAAAATCCAGGCATTAAACGGACTCATTGACGGCCCGGCCGTTCGCATAAAACCTCGCACTTCTTCATCGACCAATTCTTTCGAGCCGATGACAGCACCGCCAATTGCACGCCCTTGACCATCCAGAAACTTGGTGGCCGAGTGAATGACAATGTCCGCCCCCAAGCTCAATGGCTGTTGCAGAATCGGCGTACAGAAACAATTATCGACCACAAGCAAGGCATCTTGCTGCTTGGCCAGTTTTGACAATGCGGAAATATCAGCGATTTCAGTCAACGGGTTTGATGGACTTTCCAGAAATAAAGCTTTGGTATTCGGCTGAATCGCCGCCTGCCATTCAGAGACATCGGTTTGCGAGACAAAAGTAATCTCGATTCCGAACTTCTTCAGATACTTATTGAACAGCACTTTGGTGGTGCCGAAAATACTGCTGGAAGAGATAATGTGATCGCCGGTCTGACACAACGCCATAAACGTCGACAGAATGGCCGACATACCGGAAGCCGTGCCAACGCAAGCTTCGCCCCCTTCCATTGCCGCCAAACGTTTTTCAAACGCCCTGACCGTCGGGTTGGAAAAACGTGAATAAACATTCCCTTTTTCAACGCCACTGAAACGGTCGGCCGCTTGCTTTGCGGAATGGTATCGAAAACTTGATGTCGGGAAAATCGCTTCGCTGTTTTCCTGCTCTGCGGTTTGTTCATATCCGGCGCGAATCGCCAGCGTTTCTATCTCAAATTCATTCATTGTTATTCACCGTTATGAATGCCGACCGGCTCCTGACCGACTTCTTTACGACATGCCTGAGCCGCATCGTTTCGAGCCAAGCCCAAAGAGCTCAAATATTCTTCGGTAATATCCCCTGTCACGTAACATCCGCTGAAACAGGAGGTATCGAATTCCTTGATTTTTTTGTTTCCTTGCCAAACCGCATCGATCAGATCATCCAAGTCCTGATAAAACAGCTTATCGGCGCCGATGTAAGCAGCGACCTCTTCCGTGGTGCGGTTACTGGCTACCAATTCGGTCGCTGTCGGCATATCGATCCCGTAAACATAAGGATAACGCACTGCAGGTGCTGCAGAGGCGAAATACACATTTTTCGCTCCCGCATCGCGCGCCATTTGTACGATTTCTCCGGAAGTCGTGCCTCTCACAATGGAGTCATCGACCAACAGGACATTCTTGCCTTCAAACTCCAGCGGAATCGCGTTCAACTTCTGACGAACTGATTTTTTACGCAGAGTTTGCCCCGGCATGATAAAGGTACGACCGATATAGCGGTTTTTGATAAATCCTTCGCGATAAGGTTTCCCCAGGACTTCCGCCAACTGTAGTGCAGAAGTTCGACTGGTATCCGGAATTGGCATCACCACATCGATGTCATTGTCAGCCCAGTCGCGCTGAATTTGTTCTGCAAGCTTCTCACCCATTCTCAAACGGGACTTATAAACCGAAATGTCATCAATCATCGAATCGGGACGCGCAAAATAAACGAACTCGAAAATACATGGACTGTACTGTGGATTCTCTGCACACTGCTTGAATTCGATATCACCTTTTTCGGTAATGACCACCGCTTCACCCGGTGCCAAATCTTTGATCAACTGGAAGCCAGCTGCATCCAACGCCACACTTTCAGATGCGATCATAAAATCGCTGCCTCGATCGGTGACACGCTTACCGACCACAATCGGTCTCAATGCAAACGGGTCTCTGAAGCCGAACAGGCCGACGCTCGGTATCACGCCGACCGACGCATAGCCGCCACGTACCCGTTTATGAAGTTTTTCAATCGCGGTAAAGACATCTTCTGCATCGATAAACAGTTTTTTCTGCTGCATCAGCTCATGCGCAAACACATTCAGCAGCACTTCCGAGTCTGAATTGGTGTTGAGGTGTCTCAAATCCTGTTCGTAGAGCTCTTTCGCCAGCACATCGACATTGGTCAGGTTACCGTTATG
>JAWVWZ010000150.1:0-4182 GCA_033723505.1 Hydrogenovibrio sp. | reverse complement strand
GCAAACAAAAAATAAAGGTTAGAAAACGACTCTCAGCTGGAGCGCCAAGCGGTTGTCCAATGAGTCGAGGATTTTATGCACCGGTGCGGCAGCTGGCGCATTCGGCGCAGTGATGTCACGAATCTCATAGTTCGCCATCAGGGTGGTTTTCTTGTTAAAGAAGTATTGCACCCCTAAAGTCGTGTTAGTGAATTCTCGTTCGACGTCACCATTGGTGCCGGATGCCGCATCGGTTTTGGTGCCGCTGTCCAGATAATCGTAACGGGCGTTCAACTCGATATTCGGCTGAATGCGATAGCCGAAATCAAAATAGTAGCCGTTTGCCGCCTGATCCGGTTGAACACTGAAGGTTGCGCCATCGGCTGGTGTGCCTGCCCCTTTCGTGCCTCCATAGATCATGCCGTCGGCAGTGATGTATTCGGCCGCAAAGCGGTATTTTCCATCAAAATAGGTGGTTCCCAAGCCGGAGCGGGTACGGTTTTTCTCGCCGACGTCCTGCAGCGTACGTTTGCCGTTTTGCGACCAGGCATAGAACTTCAGGCCATGACGGCGAGGGCCTTTAGAGTTGCCGAAGACCTTTTCCGTGGAAAGATACAAGTAGGTATCCTTGCTGTTGTTGTTATCCACTCTGGCCAGGCCATTGCCATTGCCGACCATGACCGCATAGCTGGTATCCCAGCCACTCAGGTTAAAACTATCAAAGACTTCGACCCCGGTGTCTCGGAAAGCACCGACAGGGCCGTTGCGACCAGTGTCGCCAGTCGCATTGTCAAAAAACCTTTCCAGCAACAAGCGGTCGGTCACACTGGTGAAGTTGACATAGTTAAAGACGCCGATCCCTTGCATCCCTTCTTCGGAGCCGGGTGTTTTAAACAACCCCATGCGGATGCGTGCCCCCGGGATGTGGTTGAGGGTGACACTGGCATCGGTCAACTGGCCTTGCGACGCGTTCTTTCCTGTGGTGATGCCGTTATTCCCGAATTCGGCGAGGAAGAAGTAGTTTACTTTCGAATCCAAAGGGAAGTTGTTACCACGAACCCCGATACGGGCACGGCGGACATTAAAGCTGCTGGCGGAACTCAGTTGAGGCGCGACCTGGTTGAAAGCGGCGGATTTTCCTTTATAAGGCCCGGCTTTCAATTTGGTATCGTCGGTCTGCTGGTATTCCAGTTGCATGAACCCCCAGACTTTGGCGCGAGGCGCCTGGTTCGGTTTTTCAGTGCCCTGTAGCATCAGCCAGTTAGCGGCATGTGCGCCGGTTGACATGGTAGCTGCCATCACGGCAACCGGAAGGAGTTTCTTCAAAAATGGATTTTTCATCAGTATCTTCTCTTCTATATTTTGTAGTTTAATTTCTTCGTTAGAGTGTCTTTGCGATGAGCGGGTCTTAAGGCTTCAATAGCTGGTAGCCTGCGGCATTCAATTGAAGAATACGCGCCGCTCCTGCAGGAACCGTCATCACGCCTTTCATCAATTCCGGGCGATACCCCAGTTTTTTGGTAAAGTTCACCAGTGTGTTCTCGCAGGCACTGAAGCGGACGCCGGCATCCATTAGGGTTTGAATGCGGGTTTGATGAGGATTGCCCTTCATCAAAAGGCGTAATCCGGGACCGAATGCAACGATCTCCAGGTCCACATTGCCTAGCCCGTAGTATTTGATGAGGTTGCCTGCCACATTCAGCACAAGCGTTTGCTTGAAAGGGTTCGGATCACTGATTTGCAACACCATTTTGTGTTCGGCAAAGGTGTCCGGAATCGGGGGTTCTTTTTGAGCGGCATAGGCATGTGATGACAAAAGCAACACGGCCAACAGGCTTAAGAAGTATTTATTCAACATTTTATAAGTCACAGTCTTTTTCCTTTCTAGTTATCGAGTTTTTAATCACGACTCACTGTAATAACGCTAGGATTCCCGCTTTATTCCGGCAATCTGGACTGCAATTTTCTATCTATGAATAACCCCTATTTATTTCAGAAAATCGTTATATTCTGATGAGTTTTTGCTTGCTTGTGTTTTAAAAAAAATGCGTCTATGATGAAAAAAGAGGACATTTTTAACGATGAGAAATTGGGTAAAATTAAAAAGCAATCAAGTGAAGCTGAATGCGGTGTTGGAATCGCATTATGCCAATCTTTACCGTATTGCCTATGCCTGGTGTCAAGAAGAGACATTGGCTCAGGATCTGGTGCAGGACACGATGGTAAAAGCTTTGCAAAGAGCGGATCAGATCGTCAGTTTTGAAAATATTGATCGATGGTTATGCAAAATCATGCACAATTTGTTTTATGACAATTGCCGCCATAAAGCCCGTTGGCAACAATTGACCGTCGAAGAAATCGATTTGGATGAACAGCCGCATTCGGAGTCGATCGAAGCGCTCTATATTAAGAAACAAACCATTAACAACATTCATCATGCGATAGGTACGCTGCCCTTCGATCAGAGAGAAGTGATTATTCTGGTGGATCTGCAGGGGTATACCTATCAGGAAGTGGCAGAGGTCATGGAAGTCCCGGTCGGCACAGTGATGAGCCGCCTGTCCCGCGCCCGTCAAAAACTGAAAAAACAGGTGACCAGCGAGCGCTTTATTCCGAATTATATGAACAATGTTGTGAAGTTGAAAAAGGGGAACAAGTCATGACCAAGCTTCATAATAACCCCGCGGAAAACGTGCATGCCTATATCGACGGAGAATTGTCGGCAGGGGAGCGTGATGCGTTCGAAGAGGCGATGCAGCTCGATGAATCTTTGAAAGAGGAAGTCTGCGAATTGCGCAAGATCAAGCAGCAGATGTTGGAGCATTATCAGAAAGTCGAAGTGCCGCCGATGCCGAAATTGGAACGGAAATCTTCCGAAAGAATGCAGCGTTACTGGCCGATTGCCGCATCTCTATTTCTGGCATTCGGAGTCGGTTTCTTGGCGGCGAAAGATATGCCGTTAAATTCGGTAACCTCTGGTTCCGGCGTTGTTCTGAAAGTGGCAGAAAACCAACAGAATGACAAGGTTATTTTGCATATCGATTCGGATCAGCCGCAACGGGTAAATGCCTTATTGCAGAAGGCGTCGATGATGTTACAAAGTCAGCCACCTGGTGCACATCCTGTGCAGGTTGAAATTGTCGCCAATGACCACGGCATCGATTTATTCGAGAAGGGTAATCGGAATCGCGCAGCGATTATTGCGCTGTTGGCAAAATATGATAATTTGAAGCTGGTGGCCTGTCAGCGAGCTCTGGAACGGCGTGCTCAAAGCGGCCACCCTGTGCAGTTGATTGATCATGTCGAATCCGATCGTCCGGCATTGGAAGAAATCGTCGATAAGATGAAAAAGGGTTGGACCTACTATCGTTTCTAGTCGATCCGGAGCGCGTTAACCGGATCCTCCAGAAAGGCCTCTGTGAGTAATAACGGGTGCCCTTTTTCTTGAAACAGACAACGTCGGGCATAGCTGATGTCCTGCGTTGTCTTTTCTTGCAGAATGGCTGTCAGATAAGGCCAGTTTGCCAGCATTTGTCGACTGATTTCAAACTCGCTACGTTCCACCTGGTGTTTTTGAAAGAGAATTTCTCCCAGCGGCCGATCCCCTAGAAGCTTTAAAACAAACCAGGGATTGCCCGGGTGGCAGTGAGGAATAACGGTTCTGGCGTACACCAGCGGCGTTTCACCACAGTTCAAGGTCACCGTTCTGATCCAAGCCTTTTGCGAACCGGACAAACCGAGTTTGATGGCTTCCGAAGTGGAAGGTTTTTCCCAGCGTTCTGACAGTATTCGAACCTGAAGTTGCGGACACAAGCTTCTTAATTTCAGTGTCAGCGACCTGGGGTCCGTCAGCCATTGCGAAAGCGCGTGAGAGGGCTCGAACCGGTTAACGAGTTTCGATGGGCGCCAATGGGCCGGTAATCGAATGTAATCACAAAGCATCATCTGTCTGGTATTCGGTCCTTAGTTGATAGTGGCCAATCTTAGCGGGCGCTGCGGTCGGTTGCAAGGTTTTGCTCGTGCGCGCGTCAGGCTCGTTTATATTCCAGTTTCTGCCCCAGCCATCTCGATTGCAAGAGCGTAATGCACTCCGGTGCGTCAACCGCTAGGCGTTCTGCTGCATGCTTGACGGTTGGAATCCAGTGCTGGTCGCGTTTGAGATCGGCAATTCGGAATTGCAGTCCGCCTGTTTGTCGAGTGCCT
>JAWVWZ010000149.1:0-4194 GCA_033723505.1 Hydrogenovibrio sp. | reverse complement strand
CACCGGGAGAAAAAGACGTCTCAAGTGCGTTTTGGTCTCTGGCGATTAGAGGCCGACTGAGTTAATGGCGCAATAAAGCGTCAAGCTGGTCGACGATTTCCGCCCAGTCAGCATCATCGGCAATGGCTTCTTTGAGGAAAGTCGATTGAACCGGGGTCCAGAAAGGCGCCTCTGCAAGCGGGGTCGATGGATTTAATGGTTTATGGGTACTGATAAACGCGTCAATTTCGCTATCCGAGTCGGGAAGCCCAAGTTGCTCGAATAATGCGTTGAGGGTATGGTCCGGCTGTTCCATGGTCAACCTCCTGATGTCATGGTTATGATGTGATCAGGTTTTATCTTACCTCCGTTTTGAAACCAATCGCAATCCTTTCTTAATCAAGGTATGATAGGCGCTTTAAAATTTGACCTAAAATTTATCCAGCGAAGCGAAGAGAGTTATGAGCATTACTGCAGTTTATCCCGGCACTTTCGATCCGATCACCAATGGCCATTTCGACTTGATTGAGCGGGCGGCGCGTTTTTACGACCGTCTGGTGATTGCCGTGGCGGATAACCGCAATAAAACCTCTTTGTTTTCTCTTGAAAAGCGGGTCGCTTTGGCCAAGGAAGTGACCGCGGGCATGCCGAATGTCGAAGTGATTGGGTTCAGTGGGTTACTGGTGGATTTTGTCAAAGAGATCAATGGAAATGTCTTGTTGCGTGGCTTGCGGGCGGTTTCGGATTTCGAGTACGAGTTTCAGTTGGCATCGATGAACCGTAAGCTGGCACCGGAAGTGGAAACCATGTTTATGACCCCTGCCGAGCAGTATGCGTTTATTTCTTCCAGTCTGGTTCGAGAAATCTCTGCCTTGGGTGGGGATGTGTCCGAATTCGTTCATCCCGTCGTCGCCAAAGCCTTGCAACAAGCTCAGTAAGACCAAAATCTGCCAGGCGGGGGGTCAGGTCTCTTTTCGGTGCCAACGCCCCGCTTCTTCAACCATTTCATATTTCGCCCATCTTGCGAACTCGCTACGGGTGACGCAATCTGTCCGTTTTTTGGCCTGGCCCGCGATCTGTTTGAAGATGACATAGTCCTGATTCGGCATGTCGTGCGGCGATTCGTCTATGATTTGCCGCATCGACCAGTCTTTGCCGATCTCCCCATTACTGTAGACGCCGCCAAGATAGATGTCATTTGGTGACAAGCGTGTTTGTGCGGCATGAACATTGGCCAGTTCGAAAATTCGTTTCAAATCATACTCATTGATGTCGACAAAAGAATCGATTTGCTTCAAAGCTTCAAGAAAGTCGTGGTGGGAAATGGGATCATATTCCGGCGATTGTGCCGGAACCAGCTTTTGATGCTGTTGTAGGTAGGCGGGATAGCGACGCCAATAAAACAGGTAATTGAACAGCCATGCCACCGACAGAATGATTGTCAGGTCCAGTAGCACGGGCGTCAGCAAGAATTGATAGCCCAGCTGATGTACGCTCTCGCCGCCGACGACGGCGGTTAAGGCTGTCGCCCCTCCGGGGGGATGAATGCATTTCAAATAATACATTGCGGCGATTGCCAAGCCGACGGCCGAGCTCGCGGCCAATATCGGATCGCTGATCCAAAGTGCGCAACTGACCCCAGTGACCGCTGAAACCAAGTGACCCCCGATTAACGGCCACGGCTGGGACAAAGGCCCGTGCGGCGCGGCAAATAACAGCACTGCAGAAGCCCCCATCGAGGCAACGATGCCGATACTGGCCGGTAATGTCAGAAAGTGCTCAGAGACGATCGCGATCAGGAAAATCGCTAGAAAGCCGCCTACGGCGGACAGGATTTTTTCGGTATGGCTCACGGGGGCTTGAGTGATGCCCAGCAGGCCTTTAAGTTCGGATAACAGCTTTTTCATAACTCGCTTCGTTGCGCTTTTACTGGAAGTTTCCGAAGATAACACGTCAGTAAGGACGGCACAATCGAAATTGTGTATGGTCGGAAGCGAATTATTAAGAAACTTCTATTGAGGGATTGTTTTCTGATATTTGCACGCTTATAATTTGTTTCGATATGTATTTAGGGTAATAGCGTTTTGAACACTTCCACGTTGCCAGAGCAATTGGTCAGATCCTTCCTGATGGGGGGAAAGCAGTCCCAGTCCGGGCAAAGACGTCTGGAACTCTTGAACCATATCGCCAACCTGGGGTCGTTGTCGGCGGCGGCGAAAGCCTGTGGCATGAGTTACAAGGGTGCTTGGCAGGCCATTGAGTCGATGAATCAACTGGCGGGCGAAGAGTTGGTGCGGGCTCAAAAAGGTGGCTCCGGTGGTGGAGGAATGGTCTTGACGAGCGCCGGTGAAGGTTTGTTGGGAGCCTATCGATTGTTCAACGAACAACTGCAGCACTGGATGCGGGAGTTGGAAGCCTTGTCTCCCGATATGTTGGATCAACTTGAATTGATGAGGAAAATTTCGATGAAAACCAGTGCAAGAAATCTGTTTCATGGAACCGTCACCCGAATCGAAAAAGGCTCGATCAATTGCGATGTGACTTTGAAAGTTGGTGAAGGCACGGAGGTCGTCGCGCAAATCACCTTGAACAGCCTGGAACGTTTGGGGGTGTCGGTCGGATCGGATGCCTATGCGTTGATCAAGGCCAGTTGGGTGATTCTGACCGAAGATCTGGACGGTTCGATGAAAACCAGTGCTCGCAACCAGTTTTGTGGAGAGGTCGCCAAAATCGATCATGGCGCGGTCAATAGTGATGTGACCATCGCGTTGCCGGGGGGGCAGAAAATCTCGGCCATTATCACCAACCAGAGTCTGGAAAATCTGGCGCTGGTTGAAGGTGGACGTTGCTGTGCATTAGTGAAAGCCAGTCATGTTTTGTTGGCGGTCGCGGATTGAAGATGTTCGGTTAAAATTTTTTAGCCATCGATATGTAGTAAGGGTAATATAGGGTTGTCTAAATCTTTGTATCAATCGAAAAGCCCGGGTATAACAAATGGAGAGAAAAATGAAAAAAGGATTATTCAGTTTTATTTTGGCGGGCATGATGTTGGTCAGTTCGGCGGCCTATGCTCAAGAGACGGTCCGCATTGCGGTGGCGTCGAATTTCCTTGCCACGCTGAAAGCCTTGTCGAAGGACTTTACGGAGAAAACAGGGATTCGCGTACAGGTTTCCAATGGTGCGACAGGGATGTTGTATGCTCAGATTAAAAAAGGGGCGCCCTATGATCTTTTCTTTGCAGCAGATGAAAGACGCCCCAAGCTTCTGGATCAGGCCGGTTTGATTGTACCTGGCAGCCGGTTTACTTATGTGACCGGGAAGCTGGTGTCTTGGGCGCCGGATGCCGCCATCGTCAATCCCGATTTGAGCCAATTGAATCTGGATAACCCCAAACTCCATTTTGTCGCCATTGCCAATCCGAAAACGGCACCATACGGCGCGGCGGCCGTTGCTGTTCTGAAGCATTACGGTCTGTATCAAAAGCTATCGGATTCGGGTAAAATTGCGCAGGGCGAGAATATCGGCAAAACCTATCATTACGCAGCTTCGGGAAATGCCCAGCTAGGGTTGGTGGCGAAATCCTATGTCTCGAATCCTGATAAGCCGGTAGGCGGGCAGTATTTTGAAATCCCCACCAACCTCTATCCAAAGCTGGTACAACAGGCGGTGGTACTTAAAGGGAAGAATTCGAAAGCGGTTGAAGCATTTTTAGCCTATTTTAAATCTTCCGCTGCCCGTCAACGCATTGAAGCTTATGGTTATGGTTTGGGCGATTAGTGAAATCATCGGAGAATGACAAATGTTAGAGGGGCTGGATCTTCGTCCTCTTTGGATTACCCTGCAGGTGGCGTTTTATACGACCGTGTTACTGATTGTGCTCGGTACGCCGTTGGCATTATGGCTGGCTCGGGTTCAAGGCATGAAAAAGGCTGTCTTCGAAGCCATTGTTGCCTTGCCGCTGGTTTTGCCCCCGACCGTATTAGGGTTTTATCTGCTGGTCACTTTAGGACCGGGAGGATTCATCGGTGACCTATGGGCTTCTTTCGGCTTTTCGCCGTTGACCTTTTCGATCACCGGGTTGGTGATCGGCTCCTTTTTGTATTCTTTACCCTTTGCGATTCAGCCGATGATGCATGGTTTTGAACAACTGGGAAAACGTCCGGGGGAGGTCGCCGCCACGCTCGGTGCCGGTCCGATCGATCGATTTTTCAGTGT
>JAWVWZ010000148.1:0-4198 GCA_033723505.1 Hydrogenovibrio sp. | reverse complement strand
GTCCATCATCATGGTCATGTCATCCTTCAGGGTTTTCAGTTTATAACTGACGACCTCGAACCGTTCCTGCAAATCCAGTAAGTCTGCCAGACGGTTATAGAGTTTTTCATAGCTTTCGTTGTCCCAAAGGATATTGGGTTTGTCGAGTAGCATCAAATCCAGCACGATGTCATGGTGGAGCATACTGAGTTCCTTGGCATAATCGGCGAACTGGTGACGCTTCAACCAGCTGAGTCGCCCCGATTTTTCCACCATATTGCGGCCTTTGGCATAAAACTGGTCGACTTCCCGTTCAAACCTTTCCAGTCCAACGCTTTGAGCGACCACCAATGCGACAATCATTAATGGAGACAGCTGCATGGCTTTTAATTCGATATGGTCGTTATCAACCGAAAAAGGCGCTTGCGCATCTGGGTTGAGGGTAATTCGGTAGTCCTGATGCAGCGTTGCCGTTTCAAAGGCATCGGCATTTTGCACGCCCAGGGTTTGCAAAGCCTCGACGATTTGTTGTCGTGGCCAATTGATGAAGGTTACGACATCGAACAGGCTGAAAAACAAGAAGCGGTTTTGCTCGTATTCAGCATAATAGGTGGCTTCTATTCCTTTGGTGAGAGAGACTCCAAGGGTTTCAGCAAACTGCTTCGGGGAATAGTCCGGGGTCAGGTACACGGAAAGTAATTGAAAATGTTGGGTCGTCATTGAAAGCGTCCTCGCTTACAGTCATTCGGATATTTTTGATCAATAGATTGCACGAATGTCGCTAAGAGGTGTCGGACGCCAGAGATGTCTCATAAGGGCGATGAAAAAAGTGGCCTCTGACCCATCTGCCATAGAGGAGTTCGAATAGGATCGAGATGCCGATAAAAGCGATAAAGACGATTTCGGATGACAAGTTGGTTTGGTAAGTATGCACCAGTAGGGTAGCCAAAGCCGAGAAGCTGGCAATGGCGGCGATAAGAAACAACCATTTATTGCCCTGTATTTCTCGGTGGAGTTTGAAGGCACTGAGATTAACAACGAAGAAAATCAGCAGAAAGCTGGCACTGCCGATAATGGCAATTTGCGTCAGGTCGATGGTATTGGCAATCAGCAAGCTTAACAACGAGGTCACGGCAATGGCCATAAACGGCTGGTTACGCTTCTCTTTTTCCAGAAATTTCGGGAGATTACCGTCTTTGGCGATAATGAACCCCAAGCGTCCATTGCCGTAAATGGTGGCATTAATGGCGGAAAAGGTCGCCATCAATGCTGCCACAGCTACCACGGTAAAGCCGATATCCCCCAAAGATGGCTTGGCAGCAACCGCCAAAGCATAATCTTTCGCTTCCATCAGTTGGCTTTCCGGCACACTGCCGACAGTAATCATCGCAATCAGCATATAAAGTACTGTCACGAAAACAATTGACAGGTAAAAAGCCCGGGGCAGGTTTTTTTCCGGCTGTTTGATCTCTGCAGCCGCATTGGCGATCAATTCGAAGCCTTCATAGGCGACAAAGATAATCATCCCGGCAATCAGGATGGATAGGTTGCCATGCCATAACTGCGGCGACAGCTTGTGTGGTTCGACATAAGGGGTGCCGGCGACAATGACCAATATCAAAAGCGCGACCTTGAAGGTGACAATGGCGGTTTCCGATTCGCTAACCAATGACGCACTGATCCAGTTGATCAGGGTTGGCAACAGAATCGCCAGCGTGATGAACAAATGGTATAGCAAGGTGGTGTGCCTGTCCGGAAAGAAGGTCTGAGCGTAGGAAGAAAAGGCGACAGCATATAAGGATATGGTGACCAGATAGCTCAACCAAAGCATAAAGTTCATGCTGCTCGACAGTAAATTATGGCGAAACGCCTTATCGATGAAAATGACGGTGCCGCCTTCACTTTGATAGGCGACTGACAGTTTGGCATAAGCATAGGAGGTGAGCAATGCGACCACTCCGCCGAATAGAAAGGCGACCGCCGTGGCCCCATGCGCCAGAGAGACCGCTTCGCCCAAAACGGCGAAAATGCCACCGCCGACCATGCCGCCGACGCCGATGGAAATCGCACCGAGCAGACCGATGGTTCTTTTGGGATGAGTCATCTTGTGAAAATCCGCATCATGTCAGAGCCATTTTTTCCGTTTGAATAAATAGAGCTGAAACATCACCACAATCACCAATATGCCAATGAATATCCAGAAAGCTTGAGGGGTTTGTGCGCCGGGGATGCCACCGACGTTAATACCGAGCAATCCGGTCAAAAATCCCAACGGCAGGAAAATCGCGGAAAGGATCGACAGGACGTACATGCGTTCGTTAAGCTGTTCCGACAATCGGCTGAGTAACTGCTCGTGCATCACCGCGGTCCTTTCCCGAACCACATCAATGTCTTCGATATGTTGAATCAATCGTTCGCCGACCTCCCGCATTTTCATGCGGTGGGTATCTTGAATCCAGCTGACTTTTTCAATCATGATTTTGGTCAAGGCATCTCTTTCCGGAGCAAGATAGCGTCTCAAGCCAATGGTTTGGCGGCGTAAGGTCGCCAATTCGAATCTTAACGAGGCTTGATTTTCGGCGAGAAATCCGGCTTCGATATCATCGATCTGCTCCTCCAGCATGTCGATGGTATCGATCATGCGCCAGATGAGTCGGTCGGCAAGATACACAATGAAATCGGCTGTGTCTTCCGGCCCTTTTCCTCTTTCCAGTTGATTGAGCAGGTCTTTGACCGAAAGCAGAGTACGTTTTCGGGTGCTGATGATGCGTTCGTCATCCGCCCAGAGCCGGATGGAAACCATGTCTTCGGGGTCCGCTCCGGGGTTGTTGTTGACACCACGTAACGCAATCAATAAGCCATCGTCGATATTGGTGGTTCGGGGGCGGGTGTCTTCGGTCAAGAGGGCTTCGACAATGATGGTGTCCAGGCCGCTTTGCTTTTGTAACCATCGACGAGTATGAGGGTGGGTATAGTCAAAATGTAGCCAGAGCCGACCCATCGACGGTGTCCACTCTGCGACCTCCTGCCAGGATAAGTGGCGTCCACCGCCTTTGCCGTCCATCAAAAAAGCGTGTACCAGTCCTTTGTTTATCGATGATGCAGTCATGGCATGACATCCTTTTCGGTGGTTTGTTTAGTATCGGATGACCGATTGAGTATCTGATTATGCGCGATTTCAATCGCTTCTGCCATATTTCCTGAAAACATCACTTTTTCCTCAACCTTGAGGATGCCCGCTTTGGTGAGTTTCTGGATCAGCCTGGGAGCAAGGTGGTTAAAGATCAAATCGATTTTTTGTTCCTTCAAACGTTGCGTGATGGTTTCTAAGACCATCATCGCGCTCATGTCCAGCATGGAGACATCGGTCATATCCAAAATCAGTACTTTGACTTCCGGATTCACCGTGACGATACTTTTCAAGGCCTTTTGTGCCGAACCGAAAAACAGCGGACCGTTGATATCGTAAATCAGAATGTCTTTCGGCAAGTTTTTCAGGTGCGGATGGTGTTGATGGTTTTCCTGCACTTTGATTTCCGTCAACTGGATGCTGCGGCTGATAAACAGCATGGCCGCCAATCCCATGCCGACCCCGACGGCAATCATCATGTCGAATAACACCGTCAGTGAGAAACACGTCAGTAAGGTCATTACATCCGTGCGAGGGGCAACCTTGACGATGCGAATGAAGTGTTTGGCTTCGCTCATATTCCAAGCCACCATGATCAACAGTGCCGCCAAAGCCGACATCGGTATATAGGAGAGAAAGGGTGCAAAAAATAAAATCGCGGCGACAATAAACAAGGCATGCACCATTGAAGCCAGCGGGGAAGTGGCACCGGCACGAATGTTCGCCGCAGTCCGGGCAATGGCGGCGGTAGCCGGAATCCCGCCGAAGAAAGGAATGACGATATTCCCGATGCCCTGGCCGATCAGTTCTCTGTTGGGATGGTGTTTTTGTCCGCTCATGCCATCGGCGACGACAGCGCACAGCAAGGATTCGATGGCTCCGAGTAAAGCGATGGTGATCGCCGGCGCCATGAGATCGTGAATCAATTCGAAAGAAAGTGTCAGGGGATGTCCGTCGGCACCGGGCTGGTGCCAAGGCCATTCGAAAGTGGGTAAGAAAGGCGGAATACCGTTTCCGGTAACACCGTCCATCAGATAATGGAAACGGGTGCCGATTGTTTCCACCGAAAACCGTGGGTCCAGATAGGCC
>JAWVWZ010000147.1:0-4249 GCA_033723505.1 Hydrogenovibrio sp. | reverse complement strand
ATCACAAAACTCAGTAATACGGCGGCAGAAGCCTGATCTTTCGCTCGGCCGGATAATTCATTGTATTCTTCACCGATTCGATCCACTGCAGTCTCCAGTGCGGAATTCAGCAGCTCGACAATCAGAACAAACACCACGGCACCGAGCAAAATCGCGACATCCCAAGCCGTTTCTCCCAGCCAAAAAGCAATCGGGGTTAAAAACAATAATAACCAAACTTCTTGCCGGAAAGCTTCTTCTTCACGGTAGGTCGCTGCCAAGCCATTCCAGGAGTTCTTCGCAGCAAACAGAATCCTTTTCGCACCGGTATAGGGAGATTTCATGCTTAAACCTTTTACAATTTCATCGGTTCTGGGTACTATTCCAATAATTCTTATTCTACCTTTTATGCTCGGCAAAAATCAGGAGATAGTCTTAAAATGGACATCATCGTTACCGACCACGATCCCGCCAACCTGGAACGGATCTACACCAATACGTTTTTATATCAAACGGAGCTCTATTCGGTAATGTGCGAACCCACCGACATTCCCTGGCTGCAGTTCATTCCCAACCGAGACATCAGTGAACCGGGATATATTGATCGACTTTATGGCGAGATTTACCGCATAGCCGAACACTTGAAACAAAAAGGACTGGCAGAACACTACAATGTCGCCAAAATCGGTAATAAATTTCCCTACTATCATATCCATCTTGTTTTCAGAAAGCCGCAGGACGAAGCCTGGCCCGACGCGATCTGGTGTCGCGACGATCTGTCAGAAAACCCTCATTCGGCAGATAAACTAAAGCATCTTTTGGCCGATTACTTCTAATCTTCCCAATTTTCGTTGGTTTTTGTCGAGATTCACTCTTACAAACGCGCTTCGACAACCACTTGCCGGAAAACCTCCGCGGAATGCAGGCCTTGTTTAGCGGCCAGGTCTTCAAGCTGATGACGGCAACTGGTTCCTGTGGCCACGACCCAAGCTTCGTCATCAGACAAAACGTCAGGCAGCAACACTTGTTCGGCAATGCGTTTGGAAACATCATAATGCCGATACCCAAAATCTCCAGACATACCGCAACAGCCTGAATGGATTTTTTCAACGATCAATTCGGGAATCAATTGCAATGCCTGGTGCACTTCAGACTCCTTTGCCAAAGATTTCTGATGGCAGTGCACATGCACCTTTACTTTCTGGGGCAATGGGCGCATCCGAATCGGCAGCTGTTCGTTCAGTTTCAATATGGCCTCTTCAAACAACAGAATCTGCCAGGCTGGGGCATCCGTCATCAAGGCTTGCACCTCGTCTCGCCAAACCAGCACTTCTGAGGGTTCGATTCCGACAACCCAGTCACCCTGTTCAACCGACGCCAGTTGTTGAGTTATTTCCGCCAACGCCGCTTTGGCTTCTTTCAAAGCGCCTTGGCTGATTAAGGCACGAGGAGAATGCTTCATAAATACCGGTTTCACTTCACAGCCTATCTTATGCAAAACCTCCACTGCCGCCAATCCGACACCAGGCTCTTGATACTGACTGTAAAGGTCGCACAGCACCCAGACTGTCGGGCGCTCTGATTCAGAGTTTGACAAGTCTCTCGGCAAAAGCGTATGTAAAGAATTTGCTGCCAATGCCGGTAAAGTCCGTCTGACATCTACCTGCATCAAAGATTTGACCAGCCTTAAATTCTGAACCCGATTATAGAACTTCGGCCAGACCTTGCCGAGCCCCATTAGACGTCCATAATGTTTGAGCGCCCAACGAGATACGGAAAACCGAGCGGTTTGGTAAAGTACCTCCGACTTTAACCGAGCCATATCGACATTGGCTGGGCATTCAGAATGACAGGCTTTACACCCTAAACACATCTCCAACGCGTCCTGCAAGTCTGCACTCGACAAAGCAGAAACAGGGTCCGGCTCGGTCAATGCATAACGTAGCAAATTACTGCGCCCCCGGGTAGAGTAATTCTCTTCTCGAGTCGCTTGATAGGAAGGGCACATGGTGCCGGTAGATTTTCGGCAAGCCGCGGCCCCATTACATTTTTCCACCGCATCCATTAAAGACAAATCCGAAGACCAGTCAAATCCTGTCGAAAAATGCTGCTTCGGTTGTCTATCAGCCCGTAAATGT
Organism: Hydrogenovibrio sp.; assembly: GCA_033723505.1. GTDB lineage: Bacteria > Pseudomonadota > Gammaproteobacteria > Thiomicrospirales > Thiomicrospiraceae > Hydrogenovibrio. The sequence continues at coordinate 2,132 of JAWVWZ010000147.1, read as the reverse complement.
TCGATGATCGGACGATTTCCGATAATCACCCCCGGATTCAACAAATTATCCGGATCAAACGCCTGCTTCAGATCGACCAAACACTGATAGACCTCATCTCCGACCTGCGCTCTGATATAAGGCGCACGAATTCGACCATCCCCATGCTCACCCGATATCGCGCCACGGTATTGCTTCACCAGTTTTGCGTTACGTTCCGCAATCTCTTGAAACACTCTTTTGCCTTCATCGGTCGCCAAATCGAGTTCGGGTCGAATATGAATCAATCCGACCGATGCATGGCCGTAATATACGCACCCGACTTTCAACTCGGCCATCAGAGCCTGGACGTCTTGATAATACTGCGGAAGCTTATCGACCGGCACGGCTGCATCTTCAATGACGGCAACCGCTTTCTTGCGCGTGACCTTCCCCATCAACAGACCCAGTCCCGCTTTACGGACATTCCAAACCTTATCGCTGTCCGCTGCCGGAATAATCGGGGCCGCATAAGCACCATGCTTCATCAACCAAACCTGGTCTCGTTCTAACCGGTGAGCCAAGCTTGCTTCACTTTCGTCAAACAATTCGATGACCAAAACAGCTTCAGGTTCACCGTCAATCCAGAAACGGTTCGACTGCAATGCCTTGTTATCTTTGGAGCCTTCCAGGGTCGCCTTATCGATCAATTCGATCGCCGCCGGCTGAAAAGACAGATACTCCGGCACGCTTTCCAAAGCTTCACGCACGGAATGATAATGCGCACAAATCAGTTGCCGATGGGCCGGCAAATCAACCAGATTCAAGGTCGCTGTTTTGACCACGGCCAAAGTGCCTTCACTGCCGCAGATCAATGGCGTTAAGTTAAACGGCTTGCCTTGAGGGTTAAAAGGTTGATGATGTCGATAAAGTTCATCAAGCGCATAACCGGTATTGCGGCGCTTGATGCTTGGGTCGGGAAAGTTTTCCAGAATGGTGTCGCCATACTGTTCTAACAGGGCGACCACTTTGCGATAAATACTGCCTTCAAAGGTTTGCAGCGACAGCTTCTGGTGAAGGGCTTCTGCGGAGAGGTCTTTAAATTCGGTTTCGGAACCATCCGACAGAATCACTTCCACCGATTTGACATGCTCTCGAGTCGTGCCATAGTAAACAGAATAAGAACCACACGAATTATTCCCGATCATGCCGCCGATCATCGCTCGATTGGAAGTTGACGTATCGGGCGCGAACCGAAGACCATCAGCTTTCACCACCGCATTCAGGTCATCCTGAATCACTCCCGGCTCGACAGTCACTTCTTTTCGATCAGGGCAATAATCCAGGATACGGGTAAGATGTTTGGAAACATCCATCAGAACCCCCGGGCCGATTGCTTGCCCGCCTAAGGACGTGCCTCCGGCTCTAAGTGTAATCGGTTGTTGGCGATTAAAAGCTTGTCGGCAAGCATCAACAAGCCCCTCCAGATTCGAGGGAGAGACCCATTGCTGAATCGGAAATTCATAGACGGAAGCGTCATTGGCAAAAGGCGGTGTCGGCATAGTAAGAAAGGGGGATCAATCGTTTCCAAATAAGTCACGAGTATACACCTTTTCCGCCACATCTTGAATCTCATCCGACAAGCGATTAGCGACAATTACATCGGAAACTTGCTTGAACGCTTCCAGATCCGTCATCACCTTGGAATTGAAAAACAAACCGTCCGTTAGTACCGGCTCGTAGACCACTACTTCAATCCCTTTCGCCTTAATCCGTTTCATCACGCCTTGAATGGATGAAGCACGAAAATTATCTGAACCGGACTTCATCACCAGTCGGTAAATGCCGACGACCTTGGGTTGCGATTTGATGATATCAAACGCGACAAATTCTTTTCGCGTGGTATTGGCTTCGACAATCGCTTTAATCAGGTTATTGGGGACATATTGATAGTTCGCCAAAAGTTGTTTGGTATCTTTCGGAAGGCAATAGCCGCCATAGCCGAACGAAGGATTGTTGTAATGATTGCCGATTCTCGGGTCCAAAGAAACGCCTTCGATGATTTGGCGAGAATCCAGACCATGCGTAATGGCGAAGGTATCCAACTCGTTGAAATAAGCCACTCTCATCGCCAGATAAGTATTGGAAAACAGCTTAATGGCTTCCGCCTCGGT
>JAWVWZ010000146.1:0-4288 GCA_033723505.1 Hydrogenovibrio sp. | reverse complement strand
ATTTTCCCAGAATTTAATCAGAACCGTTTCCAGGCTGACGAGTTTTGGATTGAACGTGACTTTGACGACTTCCGCATGGTTTTTTTCATGGGTTTTGCCCAGCGCAATTTTGCGCTCCAGCCCAAGCACATCGTAATAGCCAGCTTGTTTGGCATCGCCTCCAGCATACCCGACTTCGACCTGCGTCACGCCAGGGATTTCGGACATGCGCTTTTCTGCACCCCAGAAACATCCCATGCCGAGCACAATGGTTTCCGATTTCATTTCAGATTGTCCCGATTCAACAGCATTTGGCATTTTCGGCTCCTTGGCACAGCTTTGCATCACACTCAGTGACATTATAAAAACAATCAGCCAAAATTTTTGCAACAGTGAGTTCATGATTCGATCCCTTTTTTTAGAGGTGCTGCTTTAACAGACCGTTTAAAGTGGGATTTATTCCCCGCCGGTTTTCTGTTGCAGGTGCTTCAGGTCCTCAAGCACCGTCGCCACATGTTCTTCCGGCGTCACGTCACGATAAATTTTGGCGATTCTGCCTGCCGGATCGATGATAAACGTATGGCGTTTGGCAAATTTTACCACCCAGAGATTTAACAGGGACTCATAACGCTCGGCAACGTGCCCTTCAGGGTCGGATAATAATGGAAAAGGCAAATCATACTTTTGAGTGAAAGCTTGATGGCTGTCGACATCATCTACTGAAATGCCTAATATCACCGCTTTTTGAGCGATCAAACGGTTGATGTTGTCTCGGAAGCTGCAAGCCTCGGTCGTACAGCCTGGCGTATCGTCTTTCGGATAAAAATAAAGCACCACCCAGTGCCCCCGATAGTCCGACAGACGGATCGTTTGGTGATGCTGATCCGGCAAAGCGAATTCCGGCGCGGGCTGGCCGACTCGAATGGCGGGTTCCTCCGCATGAGCAGGCAGGATGGTGCTCAGCAATAAGCCGAGCCATACAAAGCGGGATTTCATCAGGCAAACTCCGAATTAAGGGTGATATACTGACTCAGTGTAGAGAGAAGCATAACATCAGGAGGCATCTCATGTCTTTCCCCAGATTAAAAATTGCAGTATCCGATTGTTTGAGAGGCACAGAGTGTCGATATAACGGCGGTCATGCTCAGGATGATTTCGTCAATCATGACTTGGCGAAATACGCCGATTTCTATCCTTTTTGCCCGGAAGCTGCCGTGATCGGTACGCCGAGAGAAACCATTCGCCTGGTCGGGATCAACAATGAAATCCATGTCATCGGACCTAAGTCTGAGACGGACTATACCGAAGGCTTGCAAGCCTATAACGATAAAATCGTGCCGAAGCTCTTGGCGAAACACATTGATGGCGCCGTGGTGAAATCGCGCTCCCCAAGTTGCGGTCTGGAACGGATCAAAGTCTATCAACCGAATGGAGAGTGGCATGGATCAAAAGATCCGATGGTCGCCGGCTTGTTTACCGAAACCCTGCGTCAGGCGGCACCGTTATTGGCAATCGAGGAAGAGGGGCGTTTACAGGATGCCTGGTTACGTGAAAGCTTTATGCTTCAGGCCTTCACTTCGGCGAGATGGCGCGAACTGATCGAGGCGGATCCCAGCCTGGCAGATTTTCAGCGTTTCCATCGAGACCATAAGTATTTGTTGCTGTCCAAAAATGAGGTGCTTTATCGCCAGATGGGACCGTTGGTGGCGAATACCACTCAGCAAAATCTGGAACAGAGTATGGCGTTATATCAGCAAAAACTGTTGGAACTCCTGGCGTTTCGTTCGAAACGCGGACAGGTTCGCAATGTATTGGATCATGTTTACGGGTATTTCAAAGACCGATTGACGGACGATGAAAAGCAGCATTATCGTGAGACAGTGACGGAATTTATAGAGGGCATTGTGCCTTTGATCGCCGTCATCAAGCTGCTTGAACAGTTTTTGAAACATTATGGTTCGGACTATTTGCAGACACAGGTCTTTTTCCACCCATACCCGGCGGATTTGGCATTACGTTCGAAAGTGACCGCATATCGTTAAGAAAATGATTTAGATTAATTTTTCTTGTGCCGCAATCCGTATAATTAACAGCAACAGGATGCGTAAACGTTCGTATGTTGAGTGCTGATGAATGGGCACTGACGATGATTCAAAAGGAGTTGGCGGTGGACGATCAAACCAGTATTTCATTTACAGAAGAGTTGAACCTGCTGCATCAGTTGCTTCAGAAACAGTACCCTTTTGTGAAACGGATTGGCGTCGTGCTCTACGAGCCGGAAACCGATGAGTTGAAAACCTTCTCTTATAGCGGTTGCGGTCAAAATGTGGTTCAGTTTTATCAATTCAAACTCTGTGAATCTGACTCTTTAAGTCGTGCTTATCATCAGAATCGGCCAAGAATCATCAATGACCTCGAAAGGTTCGGTCATAACGGACGTCCCCATTCGACGAAAATTCGCGAGGCCGGCTTCAAGGCCAGTTATACCTATCCGATGTTTTATCATGGCCAGTTTTATGGGTTTGTGTTTTTCAATTCGACCGAAAAAAATGTTTTTACCGACGACACAGTGTTTGATTTCGAATTGATGTCCCGTTTAATTACGGTGATGGTCATGAATGACCTGCGGTTGAATGCATTATTGCAGGCCACTTTGAAATCGACACTGGAGATTGCCGGGCAGAAAGATCCGGAAACCCGGGAGCACCTCGAACGGGTGGCGCATTACTCTCGGTTGATCGCTCAGGAGGTGGCGCCGAAATATGATCTGGATGATGAGTTTGTCGAGCGAGTCTATCTTTTCGCTCCGCTGCATGATATCGGGAAAATCGGCATCCCGGATGCGATTCTGCTCAAACCGGGCAAGTTGACCCATGCCGAGTTCGATGTGATGAAGTCACATGTGATCAAAGGCTATGAGTTGATCGAAAAGCTTTTAAGGCATTACGAACTGGGCGCACTCCGGCATGTCGATATCTTGAAAGGGATTATTCGTTCACACCATGAATCTCTGGATGGTTCCGGCTATCCGGATGGTCTGAAAGACGTCGAGATTCCATTAGAAGCCCGTATTGTTGCGGTGGCCGATGTGTTTGATGCGTTGACCAGCAACCGACCTTATAAAAGCGCGTGGCCGAATCAGGTTGCGTTTGAAGAACTGTGGGCCATTGCCGACAGTAAATTGGATCGGGATTGTGTCCATGCGTTGGAGAAGCGGCGAGAGGAAGTCTTGAAAATTCAGGCGATGTTGGAAGATTCGGTCGCCTGAAAGCTAAACTAAAAAGCGCGGATTCAATCCGCGCTTTTTTCATTATTGCTCGATGAAATTCACCATTTTTTCGCTGGCTTCTTCTCCCGCAAAGTCGCGGAAGAAATGGGTCGCGCCGTCAATGACTTCCAGGTGGATATTGGAATGCTTTTCCAGCACGGGTTCGATTTTTTCCGGCATGTTTTTCACAACATCGTCCTCTGTGCCGGCAAACACCAAAACCGGTTTACTGATTTTCGGCAATAAATGCACCGTATCCATATTTGGGTTGTTGGCATAATAGTCAGCAAAACTCGCCGCTGTGACCTGAGTGTCCGCGCAGTAAACGAAATCGGTATGATCCATGACGGTATCGCCTTTCCCTGCTCTGACCAGCGCCTGGGCTTTGGCCAGCAATTTGTTCAAATTTTTGTGATAGCGATTCTGATAGTCTTTGACTTCGTCTTGCTGGCTCCAGAGTTGTGGCGCGAACAATACGATGTGTTTAATCGCCGGGTCCTTGTCATGTTCTGCTGCATACCAGGCGGTTTGGTTACCGCCGCGGGAATGGCCCGATAGCGTGATGTTGGTCACGCCTTGTTTTTCCAGCCATTTCACCCAGGCATCAATTTCCTTCAAGGCATCGGTATGCTTGTGGCGGTGAATGCGGTCACAAGCGGTAATCGCCGTTTCATGGCGATCGTTGATGCCGAGACTCAGGTTGATGGCCAACACATTGATGCCGGATTCGGGCAAATAGGTTTTCAAAGTCTTGGCCGTGCTGTAATTGTCATTCATCCAGGTGCCGTGGGTGAATAGCACCACGCCGTCTTTCAGGGTTTTACCTTCTGCCATAACCAGGTCAGCATTCAGGGTCATGCCGTCCGCCTGAATCTTGACCTCTTTGGCTGACGCCAATTGTGAAAAGCTCAGTAAAAACGCAAAAACATAGATAGATAATCTCATTTTCTTTCTCCTCGGTGAGATCAGATGAGCACAAGGCCCGACGAATTGATTTTATACCTTAAGTTTGAAAATAGCACTCGAAATTATCGAGGCGTT
>JAWVWZ010000145.1:0-4290 GCA_033723505.1 Hydrogenovibrio sp. | reverse complement strand
CGAATTTTCGCAAATGTATCCGGATGTCACGGTTTTGATGCGTGTTGGCAATAAGGAGAACCTCCTGGAACGAATCGCCAAAAACAAAGACGATTTCTACCTGCTCGGACAACCCCCTGAGGATCTGAACGTCAATTCCTCACAGATTGCGGTCAACCCACTGGCGTTTGTCGCCAACAGTGCGCATCCGCTGGTCGGCAAGAAACTGCACATTGAAGACCTTGCCAATGAACCTTTCCTGATGCGTGAAACCGGCTCCGGTATTCGAGCCCAGATTGAAAATGTTTTCAACCAGTTCAATTTTCAGCCCAGTGTCAAAATGGTTCTGGGGGGCAACGAAGCCATCCGCCTGGGACTTCTGCAGAATCTGGGCATTACCGTTGCCTCGATTCCGACCCTGATGAAAGAAATCGAGCAAGGAGAACTCTCGATCTTGAACGTCAAGGGCTTCCCGATCAATCGACATTGGTATCTGACCTACCCTAAAGGCAAAATGTTGTCGATTGCAGCGGAAAAACTGATCGACCTACTGAAGCTTGAAGGTCAAAAACTCAGTGACAAAGCCTTTAATCTCTTCCATACCGATAAATAGACAATCCCCTATCGAAATCCTCAAATAGATAAATCCCTATGAAAAGCTTGAAATAGATAATCGACTATAGCTTTTATCAAAATTATTGATTTGAAGTTATCCTTCTAGCCTTTATAATAGCCTTTCAAATTTTCGGGGTTAAATCAAAACACTTTGATTTGACAAAAAAAAATGGGTTCGCTTGTGTCCTACCATGACGACACCCTAACATTGAGGTAAGAAAAATGGATCAGTCTAATCGTTATGCTGACTTATCTTTGAAAGAAGAAGACTTAATTGCAGGTCAGAACCACATTCTTGTGGCTTACAACATGGAACCAGCTGCTGGTTACGGTTATCTGGAAGTTGCAGCTCACATCGCTGCTGAATCATCAACCGGTACTAACGTTGAAGTATCAACAACTGACGACTTCACCAAAGGTGTTGACGCACTTGTTTATGACATCGACGAAGCAAACGGTACCATGAAAATTGCTTACCCATTTGAACTGTTCGATCGTAACGGTACAGACGGTAAAGCAATGATCGTTTCTTTCCTAACACTTGCGATTGGTAACAACCAAGGTATGGGTGACGTTAAAAACCTACAAATGGTTGACTTCTGGGTTCCAGAATCAAAACTATTCTTGTTTGACGGTCCTGCGACTGATATTTCTGACATGTGGCGCATGTTGGGTCGTCCGGTTGAAAACGGTGGTTACATCGCTGGTACGATCATCAAGCCTAAGCTTGGTCTACGTCCTGAGCCGTTTGCTGAAGCAGCATACCAGTTCTGGCTAGGTGGTGATTTCATCAAAAACGATGAGCCACAAGGTAACCAGACTTTCTGCCCAATGAAGAAAGTAATCCCTCTTGTTGCTGACGCGATGAAGCGTGCACAAGATGAAACGGGTGAAGCGAAGTTGTTCTCTGCGAACATCACGGCTGATGACCATTACGAAATGCTATACCGTGCAGACTACATCCTGGAAACTTTCGGTGAAGATGCACCTAAAGTTGCTTTCTTGGTTGACGGTTACGTTGGTGGGCCAGGTATGGTTACAACAGCACGTCGTAACTATCCTTCACAGTACTTACACTATCACCGTGCAGGTCACGGAGCGATTACGTCTCCTTCTGCTAAGCGTGGTTACACGGCTTTCGTTTTGGCTAAAATCTCTCGTCTACAGGGTGCTTCCGGTATCCACGTAGGAACAATGGGTTACGGTAAAATGGAAGGTGATGCTTCTGATAAGAACATCGCATACATGATCGAGCGTGATGAGTGTCAAGGACCAGTCTTCTACCAGAAGTGGAACGGTATGAAGCCTACAACACCTATCATCTCTGGTGGTATGAACGCACTACGTCTTCCTGGTTTCTTCGAAAACCTAGGTCACGGTAACGTTATCAACACTTCTGGTGGTGGTTCTTACGGTCATATCGACTCTCCTGCAGCGGGTGCGACATCTCTACGTCAATCTTACGAGTGCTGGAAAGCGGGTGCAGACCCAATCGAATTCGCAAAAGAGCACAAAGAATTTGCTCGTGCATTCGAATCTTTCCCACAAGATGCAGACAAAATCTTCCCAGGTTGGAGAGAAAAATTGGGTGTTCACAAATAATTCATTCTTTAACGAATGGTTATTTAGATACCCAAAGAAAAACCTCTGCTTTCGAGCAGGGGTTTTTTTTAACACCGATGCAGAAACCTACCTTTACGCTAGGTTATTAAATCCTTTGTTTGCATAAATAAATTCAATTAACGAATAAAGCATTTAATGACTTGATTATAATATGTTTTTTAAACCATAAATGTTACGGGGAACTGATATGGATATTTCACAATACAAAATTGATAATGAGCCGTTTTACGATGCTCAATCCAATGAAATTGAACTTTATGAAGCGGCTTACAATGCTCGCCTTCCGGTCATGGTCAAAGGCCCGACGGGGTGTGGTAAATCCCGTTTTGTCGAGCATATGGCCTGGAAACTGGGCAAGCCGATTATCACCGTTTCCTGTAACGAAGACATCACAGCGTCTGACCTGGTGGGTCGCTACCTGCTGGACGCCAACGGAACACGTTGGGTGGACGGCCCCTTGACCATGGCTGCCAGATATGGCGCGATCTGCTATCTGGATGAAATTGTCGAAGCCCGTCAAGATACCATGGTTGTCATCCATGCCTTGACCGACCACCGTCGTGAACTGTCTCTGGACAAAAAAGGCGAGCTGATCAAAGCACACCCTGACTTCCAACTGGTGATTTCCTACAACCCTGGCTACCAGTCACTGATGAAGGATTTGAAGCAATCGACTAAACAGCGCTTCTGTGCCTTGGACTTTGATTATGCGGCGCCGGAGGTCGAAGCCCACATCCTGCAGAAAGAAGGGGGTGTCGATGCCGACACGGCCGCCAAACTGGTCAAAATCGGAGAAACCGCCCGTAACCTGAAAGGCCATGGTTTGGACGAAGGCATTTCAACCCGTTTGATGGTCTATGCAGCAACGTTGATCCAACAGGGCATCACGCCTATCGAAGCTTGTAAAATGGCTTTGGTACGTCCGATTACCGATGATGCGGACATTCGCCAAACCCTGGACAATGCAATTGAGATGATCTTTGGTTAATTGATCCCTATTCATATAGCGGCCGACAAGACGCGAAGACACGAAGCTTTCTTGTAACAGCAGGCGTTTCTTGCGGCTTTTCTCGACAGTTGAAAACGGACACACAGCCGTGTTCCCAACTTCGTGTCTTCGTGCCTTTCAAGAGAAAAGATTATGAATGAAGAAGTATTAGCCGAATATCAACAACAGTTCACTTGCGGATTCGAGCAGGCAAAAGACGTCTTTCCGGACTGCATTGCCAATGCTCATAACACCTTGACTCCGGAAGGCGTGCAAGCCTACCTGGACGGTGCGAACTTCCTGTGTAAAATCGGCATGGGAGTTGAACCGGTTCTGGTCTATCTGGAAATCATGCCCGAAATCGCTTCCCACATTGGTAAAGGCACCATGAAAATGGTCGCCGACTATTCCTACCAGCTGGCCAGAAGCCCGAATAAAAAAGCGATGATCCCGTTCCTCAACTCGTTGAGCAGCGTATGCCGCCGCATTGACACTCTGGAAGACTTGCAACTTTATATCGACATCATCGAAGAATATGTCGAAAAAACGCAAACAGTGATCCACGGACACCACTCGCTTTATGAAAGCCCGGGGATGATTCCCTTGCTGGAAAGCATGCCTCAACTGATCTCCAAGCTGAGCCTGGACGGCATCCGCAATTTCATTGATTATGGTGCGCGTAATTACCAGAACAGCCCGGATCAACAGATTGACTACTTCAGCCTGACCTCCCATGACGCCAAAAGCATTATTCAACGTGAACGCCATGGCATCGTTTTTAAAGATGTCGAGCGCCACATGGAGATGCTCAAGGAAAGTCTATGGCAATGTGACTTGCCTTTCTCAGTCTTTTCAACGGCATTTGACCAATTGCGTAAGCCTGTGCCCTATCTGGACGAAGAGCTGATCGCCGTTCCGGATGTTTACGATGACGAAAACGGCGTGAGCGGATTGGAACGTTACCGTGCCATGCTGGCACACATGATGGCGCATAAACGCTGGTCAACCAAGTTGATGGCGGATAACTTCGCACCGCATATGCAGTTATTCATTTCCATTTTCGAAGACTGTCGAGTCGAACACCT
>JAWVWZ010000144.1:0-4367 GCA_033723505.1 Hydrogenovibrio sp. | reverse complement strand
TCCCGAAACTCAGCGCCCTGTTCATGGGCACCATGCTGTTTTCCGGCATATTGGTATTCATACAGGCTCAACCCATCCCTAACGACATCGGCTTACCGGCTTGGGGGCTTTTGGCATTTTTCGGACTGTTCTGGCTGTTGGTTTCCAACTACGGGTCACAATGGGGCGTAACCCATATGGATGCCAGCCGCTCATCGGTCATCATTATTATCGAACTGGTGGTCGCGGTCATCTCCGCACTCCTGATTGCCCATGAAACCTTAAGCCCGTTGGAAGCTGTCGGCGGCATTTTGATACTGACTGCGGCCATGTTGGAGGCTTTACGCCCCCATACACCCGCAACCGTCAAGGTCACAGATCGACCTTAAACTTCATGTAACCAGTAAAAGCTCAACCCCGGAATCACCAGGGCATTTTTAAAGACTTCCGGGGTTTGCCCGGTATAGAGATCGATCAGATGCCCCTGCTGTTTCTCCCAACCACCAACATCGTCCAAATTCAGGTGTTGCGGTGCAGAATTAAAATTCGCCACGACCAGAACCTGGTCGCTTTGCTTGTGTAAATTGTAGCGTTCAAAGACAAACAGGTTCGGATTGTCGACCTCGATCAAATCCCGGTTATTGAAGTCCGCGAAGACCTCGATTTCCTTACGCACGGAAATCATACGTTTCAACGCGCTGAAAATCGCATATTCAACCGTTCCCGGAGTATTGCGTTGTGCGGCTTTATCCCAATCGATGGTCGGACGATGCACCCAACGGGTATCTTCCATTTTATAGGGATTGGATAAATAGGAATCGTCATTCAGAGTACCGATTTCGTCCCCATAATAGAGGAGCGGAATCCCACCGAATGAAAAAATCATGCTGTGAAGCAAGAGAATAATTTTAATCGCATTGTCCGTCGCCTCGATATCTCCGGCTTCCAATGCATACTGCAAACCGACCAGAGAAGCCAGAGAACCGGAAATTCGAGTATCCCCGGTTTTCAGGTTTTGCCCGAAGGGCAAGCCTCTCGCATGTGAGTTATCGAATTTCCCCAGAAAATAATCGACGAGGAAACGTCGATGCGAAACGGGTTCATAACCGGCCTGAACAACATCACTGTCATCGAACCCCAAACCAATGTCATCATGACAGCGGATATAGTTCAGCCAGGTCGCCCGATCGAGCTTGACCGGCAGGCTTTTAATGCCCTGATTCAGCAACTTGGCATTCTTGGTTGCCACCGCATCCCACATCAGCGCCATAAAGGTCGCGTTATAAGCAATCTCACATTCCTTGGCGATAATCGCATCTTCCCCGAAATACTTGATCACTTCCACCGGAGCGACAATCGCTTCGGCAATAAACAAGACGCCCGGTGCGACCACTTGACAGCAATCCTTCAACAACTGAAGAATCAGGTGGGCTTCCCGTTCATTCTGACAGGTGCTGCCGATTTTTTTCCATAAGAAAGCAACCGCATCCAGCCGCAACACATCCACGCCCTGATTGGCCCAGAACAGGATCACATCAAGCATTTCGATAAAAACCGCGGGATTGTTGTAGTTCAGGTCCCATTGAAAATTGTTGAACACGGTCATGACCCAGCGTCCCATCTCCTCGTCCCAGGTAAAATTCCCGGGTGCGGTCTGAGGAAAAACCTCCAACATGCTCTGCTCGAACATATCGGGGACATTGCGAGACTCGAACGTATAATAATACTCTTGATAAACCGGGTTGCCTGCGCGGGCTTTTTGCGCCCACTCATGTTCGTCGGAGGTGTGATTCAACACCACATCCATCACCAGAAGGATGTCTCGACGCTGCATTTCTTTGGCCAGCCCCTGCAAGTCTTCCAGCGTGCCGACACGCGAATCGATCTCTCGAAAGTTGCTCACCGCATAACCACCATCACTGCGCCCTTCTGGACACTTCATGATCGGCATGATGTGCACCATATTCACACCCAGTTCCTGAAAGTACCCCAAATGGTCGCACATGCCTTTCAAATCACCGGCAAACCCGTTGGCATAAAGCGCCATCCCAACCCATTTTTGGCTGAGAAACCAGTTGTAATCGCGCTCTCTGTCGTCGTCCGCCTGCTTCAGGTGATCGGAACGCTTGATATATTTTCTCGCCATGGTTTCTACCAGTCTGAGCGCATGTTCGTTAAAGTCCGGGCGGTCACCATAGAGTTTTTCGAACAAAGAATGAATGGCATAGAAATTCGCTCCCAACCGGGTATAGAAATGACGCAAATCCGCCTTGGAGATTTCCGGCTTGATCTGGTTCAGAATGTCATTGAGTAGGGTGTGCGAAATCTGCTCGTACATAAACTATCCTTAAAGGTGAAACGTCTGCTTCATTTGTTGATAGAAGTCTTCATCCGTCGTCGTCGCGCCTCTCAAACCGATGATTTTACTGGCGAACTGCTGGGCGAAATCCAATGTCTCGGCAATGGGCCACTCATTGAGCAGACCATGAAGATAAACCGAGGTAAAGGCATCACCGGCACCGACCGTATCGACGAACTGTTCGAGTTTACGGGGCACGACATGATAATATTCGGCTTGATCGGTATGTACCATTGCACCGGCTTCCCCCCGTGTCAAGATGACCTGTTCCAAACCGAAAGTCTTTAGAAACCGATCCATTTCTTCTTCGAGATGATTCGACGTAAACCCTAGCAAACGCAGCTCATCGATATTCAATTTGACCCATCTGGCCCGCTTCAGCCATTGATAAACATCCGCTTTCTGCCACCAAGGGGCACGCAGATTCACATCCAGAAACAAAGCCAGTTTGGTTCGATTAACCAGATGCAAAAATGCCTTTCTCGACACCGGGTTTCTTAACCCCAAGGTGCCGTGATAAAGAATGCCGACATTCGGCAATCCATCAAGCTGTTTATCCTCGATAAAGTCATACGCGCAATCCGGGGTAATCTGATAATGCGGTTCGTCATCGACCATCGTCACCTCGACCTTACCAGTCGGATGTTGTCGATCCACCTGCACATTGGAAACATCCATCTGCCAGTCTTTCATCGCGCGCAGGATTTTTTTGCCCAACTCATCGACGCCTACCCGAGAAACAAACATCGGTGCCTGACCAAACGCCTGCAGATGCCAAGCGACATTAAAAGGCGCCCCACCCAGTACCCGCTCTCCCGAAGGGAAACAATCGAATAACACTTCGCCGAACACGACAACTCGAGATTGCTTACTCATACGCCTCCTTATTCCGGCATTTCCGTTGCCGCAACACCGATGGATTCCAAAACCTCCCGGAACTCGGGAGCAAAATACCAGATGCCCTGCAAGATGCCAGAAGCATAATTGCCGTTGGCGCCATCAATCGGCCTTGCCTGATAGAAAGAACGACGGGTCCCCCCGTGTTTCGCCAGGGCAGCCGCCTCGCTTTTAAGAGCTTCATCTGCATTGGCGACCAACACGGACTGAACGCCACTCACCAATACCGGCAAATCGTTGCCACTGTCGCCCGCAAATACCACTTCATGCCGTTCATATCCGAGCTGTTGCTGCAAAAATTCAATTGCATGTAGTTTGGTGGCATGCATCGGCAAGACATCCAGCAATCCGATATCTTCCGCTTCGTCAATACTCCATACCAGACTGGCGCGAACGTTCCGTTGCTTCAAGCGCTGATCCATTTGCTGCAAGATCGCGTCCTTATCCGCGGTTAACGGCAGATAATAACTCAATTTATGAGTATTTTGCTTGCTCTCTTCCTGCAACCTCAAGCCTCTGACCTCATGCAATAAATCTCGCAACATCGAATGGGAGTAGCCATTCCAGTCCTGATCAATTTCCTTTTCCCAGCTCGACCACTCCAGCCACTCGCCGCTGCCGACCCGATAAATTTTAGTACCGACATCGGTAATCACAAAATCGGGATCCGGCAAACCATATTGGTCGATGGCCTGTTGCACCAGCGCTTGATGCCGGCCGGTCACATACACCAGCTTCACTTCCGGTTGATGGCAGAACTCCGCCAACTGAAACCTGGCGTCTACCGACTCCGGCTGCTTGCCGTTGGGAATAATGGTGCGGTCCATATCGGTACACAACAGCAATCTAGGCGGACTCATTCGATTCCCCGGCGGATTTCTGAGATGCACAAGAGGTTTCTTTCGGATCCCGGCACTCTCCGAAAAAGTCGTAGTAGGACAAGGCTTCTAAAATGCCTTTTTCATAGGGTTGTTCGGCGAAATAGATCCGGCTGCTCTCGGCCAGTTTCGACAACTCTTCATTATGCCGGTTTGCCACGACTGCCGCCAAAGCATTGCCGCGCATCATATCTTCATCGGAACCGGCTCCCCCGGCCACAAAGATACGTTCCAGCGGAATTTGCCACTGGTCG
>JAWVWZ010000143.1:0-4393 GCA_033723505.1 Hydrogenovibrio sp. | reverse complement strand
GTCAATATCGAAGCGATTCAGAGCGCTTACTACCTTAGATGCTATGCGAAGGATCAGGCAGGGGTGTTGGCTAAGGTTTCAACCGTACTGGCGGAATATGACATCAGTGCCGAACACATTCATCAAGAGCCAAATGCCGCGAACCCTGATGAAGCGACACTGGTTATGACAACCAGTCAGGTTCAGGAATCGACTTTGAATCAGGCGATCAAAGAGCTTGAGTCCATGGATGAAATCGACGGTCAAGTAATGAGAATTCGAATTGCGTCGATGGACTAAGGTCGATAATAGTTCTAAATTGATTTTAAAGGCCGAGATAAGCAATTGACTTATCTCGGTTTTTTTGTATTTTAACAAGGGAGGTTGAACCTGAAATGATGCGTGATGCAACAACGTCTCTGACACTATGGCTACCGGGACTGCTCTCGCCGCAAAGAGTGCTTGAATCCAGCGAAAATCTGTCGAGTGAAGATATGCCACTCTTGAAGCAACTGCTGGCGAAAGCGGATCGCTTGCCGATGAAAATGCAGGGGTTCTACCAGACCGCCAGTTATCTTTTTCATCAGCCTAGCACCTTGCCACCTGCTGCCACCATGGCATCCATTGAGATCGACGGCTTTGATGCGGATGCCTTTTGGCTGCGAATGGACCCTGCACAAATGATTCCGGATCGTGATTCCCTAGTATTGATTCCACCATCTGAACTGGCGATTTCCGATGAGGAGGCGAAAGCGTTAATTGATACCTTTAACCAGCATTTTGAAGAAGACCGGGTCCGCTTGGAGTTTGGCAGTGCCGATCATTGGTATCTGCGAATCGCTCAAGCGGTGGACTTGCATACGACCCCTCTTGATGAAGTCGCGTTTCAACATTTAGGGCAAGCTTTCCCGACTGGGAATGCCGCTCATTATTGGCGACAGTTGATGAATGAAGTGCAAATGTTATTCTTTGATCATCCTGTCAACCAAAGTCGACGTGAGCAGGGAATACCGGAAATCAACAGTATTTGGCCTTGGGGAGAAGGCCTGCTCGACATGGCACAAATAAAGCATCGTCCGTCCGCGCATATTTGGTCAACCCATCCTTATCTGCAGGGAATGTCTGGCTTGTCTGGTGCAGCGACTCATGCTGCTCCAGAGAGTTATATGGATTGGCTGAATCAGCTTGACGTAGAGACAGGAGGGCATCATCTGGTCTTATTAGAGACGTCTCTGAATGCGCTTTCCGGATGGACATTGCCTCAATGGCTCGAAGCTCTGAAACTGATGGAAGAATCCTGGTTTTCCGAAATTCTGAATGGGCTGAAATCCGGGCGATTACAATCGGTACTTTTGGATTTCGGTATGGGCTATCGCTATCACCTGGAGCCGAAACATATGAAGCGTTTTTGGCGGCGGAAACGTTCGCTGACTCACTTTGTCGCGCAAACCTAACCTGGGTACACTTGTTTCGAGGGCTCATCTGCCGTCAGGACGAATTTGTCGGCGAAAAAGACATAAGAATTTTGTATAATTCGCGCATATTAAAAAAAGAATCAGATAATTACATAGGTTAAGCATGAACTTTATTGAAACTCGTGGTAATGATGGTAGTCGACCTGCTTCGATTACTTTTTCCCAAGCCATTTTAAGCCCGATGTCGTCTTTTGGCGGTATTTATTCTCCGGAATCGCTACCGACTTTCGACCAAGCTTTTTTTGAAGCGCATGTGGATTCGGGATATAAAAAACTGGCGAAGGACGTTTTGAGAGCCTTTGAAGTGGATATTGATGAAGCGATTATTGACGAAGCTCTGAATCTTTATGACGAGTTTGATGATCCGAGTAACCCGGTTCCTGTGGTGAAAGTTTATGATGATCTGTATGTGAGCGAGTTATATCATGGTCCGACCCGAGCGTTTAAAGATATGGCATTGCAGCCTTTCGGCAAGGTCTTATCGGCAATCGCTCAGGCTCGAAATGAAAAGTACCTGATTTTGGCGGCGACCAGTGGGGATACCGGTCCTGCTGCGCTGGAAACTTTCAAAAACCGTGACAACGTGCAGGTTGCCTGCTTGTATCCGGATGGAGGCACCTCCGATGTCCAACGGTTGCAAATGGTCACCGAAGATGCGAGCAACTTGAAGGTTATCGGTATTCATGGCGACTTCGACGATGCACAGACAGCTTTGAAGAACCTGTTGGTTTCCGATTCGTTCAAAGCTGCACTGGAAAAGCATCATATCGCGCTTTCCGCTGCCAATTCGGTGAACTTTGGTCGTATTATTTTCCAAACGATCTACCATATTTACAGCTATCTGGAGCTGGTTCGCCAAGGTGTGATCCAGCAGGGAGAAAAGGTTTATCTGAATGTCCCCAGTGGGAATTTCGGGAATGCTTTGGGAGGCTATTACGCTTATAAAATGGGCTTGCCGGTCGAGCAAATCCATATCGCTTCAAATCGAAACAATGTCTTGACGCACTTCATTCAGACCGGGCGTTATGATTTACGGGATATCTCCGTGATTCCGACAACGTCTCCGGCAATGGACATTCTCAAGTCTTCTAATATCGAACGCGTACTGTTCGACCTTTTCGGAGCGGAAAGAACGAAAGAACTGATGCTGGCATTGGATACGGAAAAATTCTATCAATTGACCGACGAAGAGTTGAAACAGGTTCAATCGATTTTTGCCGCGGACTTCTGTACCGATGAAGAAGGGATGCGCTATATCAAACAAGCCTTTGATGTGGGCTATTTGATGTGCCCACACACGGCAACCTGTTTTAAGGCTTATGATACCTGTCGGACAGATAAGTCGATCAAAACGATTGCCTATTCAACCGCTGAGTGGACCAAGTTCTCACCGGTGATCGCCAATGCGTTGACAGGCGAAACTTTTGAGCATGATTTTGAAGCCTTACAGATGATTGCTCAAAAAGCACAGGTAAAGATTCCTCAGCAAATTGAGGCCTTGTTCGACAAGCAAGTCGCACAGACCACGGTCATTGATAAAGCCGATATCGAAAAAGAAATTCTGGACTTCCTGGCCTAGAAAACGAACGTCTTTCGGTCGAAAGGCCGGAACATTAAACCGTTTTGGCCAGGTTCTTCTATACTGCCATCGCTTGTAAAATGCGGATTTGCAGATTGGTTTTTCCCATATAATTGTTGAGTGCCGGTTGGTAAGCGCATTCAACGACTTGTCCAGGAAAGAGGTGATCTGCATCTGTTTCAGATTGTTTGGCGTTAAAGTAGATGGCTGAAATCTGGCGGTGATCTTCTGTTCTCAAGCGCAAGGAGAGGTGGGTTTTATTTTGTCCGACCGCTCTCACACTATCAATCAAAAAACGCCCTGAAAACACAGGCTTAGGCCATTCTCTTCCGTAAGGTTCAAGCAGATCCAGTTCTGAAATCAATTCTGGTGTCAATTGCCAGCCTTCCAAATGACCGTCGGTCTCCACAAGAAGAACCGGCACTTCTTCACCGAGTTGATTGCGGATGGCCTGTTCGAATAACGTCGAAAAAATGTCGAAATGTTCAATCGGAATCATGCAGCCAGCGGCCCCTTTGTGGCCGCCCATGGATTCGAAAAGTCCTTCGTGCTGCTCCGACATCCACTGGAAAGCTTCCCTGAGGTCGACGGTGGGGACGATACCACGACCGCTTCCGGCGAGGAAGCCATCTCCCAAGTCGGTCATAGCAATGGTCGGCAAGCCGTATTGCTCTCCAATGCGTGAGGCGATAATGCCTTGAATGCCGGCATTGCCGCTCATTTTCACGACCAAAGTGTACTTTTCTGGGGTATAGAGAGCCTCTGCGGTCTGTTTTGCCTGGCGTAACATGTCTTCCTGTTGGGCACGACGATCCTGATTGTCTTTTTCCAGTTGATCCAACAGGGTCTGTGCATGATCGAACCGCGTCGTATTCAGAAATTGAAATGCAGTGGTGACATCGCTGACGCGGCTGGCGGCATTGATGCGGGTCGCGACTTGGAAGCCCAGGTATTCGGCATTAAAAGGTTGGCCGTTGTTATCGTTCATCTGGTGCAGAGCTTGCCAGCTTGGGTGATCCAAACGATTGATAAAGGCAAGGCCTGCTTGGACGATGGCTCTGTTATTGACGCTTTTCAAGCTGACACTGTCGGCAACCGTTCCCAGAGCAACGTTCATGGCAAGGGATTTCAAGCTCGCCGAATCCTGGCTGATTTTGCCCCGTCGAATCAGTTCGTTGCGGGTCTGTCCCATGACCAGGAAAATCACGAAGCAACCGGCAACGGTTTTGTCGTATTGACAGCCTTCCTGTTGAGGGTTAACCGTACAGATAGCACTGGCAGGTGCGCCATCAACCGCCATTTGGTGGTGGTCGGTCACGCAAACCGCAATCCCGTGGTCAGCCAGGCGCTTGATGCGCGC
>JAWVWZ010000142.1:0-4404 GCA_033723505.1 Hydrogenovibrio sp. | reverse complement strand
CTCGTCCATCCAGTCCTGGGCGTCCAGGAACAAATAGGCGTTCAGGCTGTCGTTCGGCATGGCTTTCAGACGATCGGTCATCGATTGATGATGGATGCTGAGCTTGTCGATTTGCGATTGCAGGGTCTCGAAGTATTCGGTTTTCAGGTAGCGAGGGACTGCCTGGCGGCGCTTGATGTCGTATTCGCGATTGAAGGCCTGCCAAGCGAAATAGTTGTCTTCCAGCGGGAAGTCACATGTCAGTCGGCGTGCACGCGATTTCAGCAGTTCGTGCATGCCCAATTGCTGGGTTTTCGATTCCTTGTCCATTTCGTCGAACTGAGCGGGCGGAATCCCCAGGCTGTACATGACCACCGCGCGGTTACACAGGAATTTCAGCAAACGGGTATCGAAGACAGGTGCGACGTGTTCGTCGAACAGTTTGGCCTGTTCCTTCAGAGTTCTGGCTTGCATGACCTGGCTGATGTCGTAACCGTGCAGTTTGCTGACCCAGTGAATCAGGCCGATAAAGCGCCCAAGTAGACCGTGGCGGTAGAAGCCGTCGGTGAAGTAGGCAATGCGAGGCTTGCCGAAAAAACTTTCCTTTTCTTCCCAATATGCCAGGGTTTTCGCGTCCAAGTGTTGTTTGATGCGCGAATGGAAGGTATCCAGATTCTTCGGCAGGTTGGCACGACCGAAAAAGTCGAAGAAGGCTTCCTGATCGAGATGTTTGGCCGCAGCTTGTTTCAGCTTGATCAAAGCGATGTGGGCTTCGTTCAAATCGACGACCGTCACCGATGCCGGAGACACCGTCAGATAGTTCATCGCATTGCAGCCACCGGAGGAAATGGTGAAGACATGCGCATTTTCATCCAACTGCAGCGCTTGGATATCGACTTCCGGATCTTCCCAGATCTGAGGGTAGACCAACCGATCGAACCACTTGGTGAACAAGCGATCCAAAAACCCTTTGCGGGTGAAAATCGAGGTGTTGTTCACTGCCGAGTGAAGCAGTTCTTTGGTGGCTTTGCTGTCGGTCTGGGTGTCTGTATCAAAAGAAGGCGTTGCAGTGGTCATAATTGTGTCGATTCCGTTGATTGATATACGTCATTTCAATTCATTAAACGATAACCGGTGAATATGAAATTCAGATGACCGATTCAGCCGGTTAGATGATAGATTTATGACAAGGCCGCTCGTTGATGAGAGGAAAGCTTTGCACGTCGCCAGTCGATTTTTGCCAGGTGTTCCAGAAATTGTTCGGCGGCACCGTCCCAGGTAAATTCATTGATGGAACCGGAGATCTGGTTCCGATCAATGGTCAGACACTGATTGATGGCGGTCGCCAAATTGTCGTTCAGGTAGCCGTTGACGCCCGGGGTGATGATGTCTTTGGGACCAGTGACGGGGAAAGCTGCCACCGGCGTGCCGCAAGCGATCGATTCGATATTGACCACGCCGAAAGTGTCGGTCAGCGACGGGAAAACGAACACGTCGGAACTGGCGTAGTAGGTTGCCAACTCTTCCGCATATTTGGCGCCGACAAAGTGCGCTTCCGGGTATTGCGACTCCAGTTCTTCCAGCAACGGGCCTTTGCCGACCACGACTTTGGTGCCTTCCAGATTCAAATCCAGAAAAGCTTCAATATTCTTTTCCGGCGCCAGTCGTCCGACATAGAGATAGACCGGAGGCAGCAGTCCCAGGTTGGCACGTCTTTCCGGGTTGAAGATATCCGTCTCCACCCCTCGGTTGACGACAGCGAGGGATTTGAAGCCTTTGTCTTTCAGTTCTTCCAGTATGGATTGTGCCGGCACATAGGTGGTTTCCGCCTTATTGTGGAAGCGGCGCAGAACTGCATAAATCCAGCTTTTCGGAATCGGAAAACGCTGGTGAATATACTCAGGGTATTTGGTGTGATAGCCGGAGGTAAACGGTAATTTGTGTTTCAGACAAATCCGTCTGGCTCGCCAGCCTAATGCGCCTTCCGTGGCGATATGGATCGCATCCGGCTGGAATTCGAGAATGCGTTTTTCCAGACCTTTTGCCGACCAGACAATCGGGATTTCCGGATAGGTCGGCATCGGGAAATGCTTGTAATGATTGGGGTGAACCACATCTACCTTGATCCCGATACTCTCAAGCTGTTTGACCATCTGGCTCAGCGTCGTGACCACACCATTCATTTGCGGTGCCCAGGCATCGGTGACGAGGGTGAATTTCTTGATGTTTTTGGGGTTGTGGTTCGATAGCATAGTTCTGACTTCTTAAAAGGTAATTTTCGATGAGGGTAAGTTACCGAAAGAGACACGATCGAGGTGTGAAGGATTTTTGAAACTTTTGCGATTTTGACTCGGTTTTGTCATTTAACCGACATTTAATTGTGACCTGAATGCAATTTTTGCTGACTAGAATGAATCGAAAACTCTTCTAGGATGTGAAAATGAAAGACACCCCTTTACTGCATATGCCGGACTGGATGGTTTCCATTGCCAAGGACGACCTGATTGTCGCCGAAAACAAACATCAATATCAACACTATAGAAGCATTTTCATTTCCGATGTGCATTTGGGCTCCCGTGGCGCCAAGGCGGAATTCCTGTCGAGCTTTCTCAAATACAATAATTGCGACACGCTCTATCTGGTGGGCGACATTGTTGATGGCTGGCGATTGAAAAAGCGGATGTTCTGGCCTCAGGAACATACCGATGTGATTCGCCGTATTCTGACAAAAGCCAAGCGGGGAACCAAGGTGATTTTCGTTACCGGTAATCACGATGAATTTTTGCGACGTTACTCGGGGATTGATTTCGGGAACATTTCACTGACCGACGAAGCCACGCATCATTGCGTCAATGGCGACAAACTGCTGGTGGTGCATGGCGATAAGTATGACAGTGTGGTGCAGACCCGTAAATGGCTGGCGATGCTGGGGGACTGGGGTTACGAGACGCTGGTTCGCTTCAATACCTCCTTCAATCAGGCGCGGCGTTTGCTGGGGATGCGCTACTGGTCGTTATCGGCGTATGTCAAACAGCGTGTCAAATCGGCGGTTTCCTTTATCACTGCGTATGAGGAGGCAGTGGTCAAGGATTGTCAGCTACATGGCTACCAGGGTGTGGTGTGCGGACATATCCATCACCCGGAAATACGCGACATCGCTGGGATCGATTATTATAATTGCGGCGATTGGGTGGAATCCTGCACGGCGATTGTTGAAACCGACGAAGGCAAGATGAAATTGTTGCAATGGATTGAAATCGACCACGATACCGACGTGCCGTCCGTGCAAAGCGAAGAGCGGACATCGGAAGAAAAAATCGCCGGATAACAAAGGATTTTCTGCTACCATAGCCGTTTTTCAATCCCCCAGAAAATCGTGTTATGAAAGTGCAATTTCCTCAAATGGCGCAGACCGACCTTGAACATTCCGCTGAAACGGCAGAGCGCCTGCAAGCGCTGATTACAGAGCAACTGCCGTCATTGGAATCCGAATTTGTTCAGGATTTGTCTCATATCAGTCAGTTCGCCGGCTATGGCGGCAACATGACCGTCGATCAGGTCGAGTATCTTAAAGACAACCTCTATCGCTGTGATTATTCTTATGACTGGCAAATCAGTTGGACCTGTGCCGGCACCCAGGAATCGGGGCGTGCGAAAGAAAAGGTGCGCTTTACCTTGACCCCAGATGGGGAAGTGACGTTCAAATTCCTGAAGTTCGATTAAACTGAACGAAAATCGATTTGTTCCAGAACCTGATTGTCCGAAATTTTCAATAGTTGAACCTCTGGGCGCCAGTCGCCCAGTACCCAACGGTGACAACGGCGATCTGCCATTTCGAAAGGATGATGCGCGGGGCGGTGGGTGTGGCCGTGAATCAGATGACAGGATTGCGGGTAACGGCTCATCAGGGTTTCCACTGCGGATTGATTGACGTCCATAATGACTTCCGGCTTGTCGGCGCTCAGGGTTTGCGACTGGCGCCGGAGTTTGTCGCCGATCGATTGGCGTTTCGATTTTGGCAGCCGTAAAAACAGCCATTGAATCAGAGGGTTTCGGAACCAGCGTCGCATTTTCTGATATTCACGATCATCCGTGCAAAGCTGGTCGCCGTGGCTCAATAAGACCGGCACGCCGTAAAAATCTACCAGGCAGGGGTCCTTCAGGATTCGCACGCCGGTGGCTTCGCAGAAAGCGTTTCCCATCAGAAAGTCACGGTTGCCGTACATTAGATAGACCGGTGTGCTGCTGCGGGTCAGCGCCGAGAGTTTGGCGACCGCCGTGGCATACTCCTGTAATCCTATGTCATCTCCAACCCATCGTTCGAACAGGTCTCCAATCAGATAGAGAGCGTCCGCCTGCGGGGCTTCGGCTTCCAGGAAGCGATAGAATGCCTGATTGATCGGGTGTGCATCGTCGGTATGCAGG
>JAWVWZ010000141.1:0-4430 GCA_033723505.1 Hydrogenovibrio sp. | reverse complement strand
CTGATCGGTGTGCATGATCACGGCGGGATTGTTTGGGATGAGTTTGTCGGTATTTGGCTGGTTCTGCTGTGTTTGCCGGATCAGAACTGGCTTTACTGGGCTCTCGCATTTGTTTTGTTTCGTTTTTTTGATATCGTGAAGCCCTGGCCGATCGGTTGGGTCGACCAAAAAGTCGATGGCGGGCTTGGAATTATGCTGGATGACATAATTGCCGCTTGTTACAGCATAATTATAATTTGGGCTTTGCAAACTGGTTTTTTATAGGGAGATAGGGGATAATCTTTCAAAAGAAAACAAACCTGTGGGAGAGTTAAACAATGTTTATAGCATGTGAAGATGCGAAAAGACTGATAAAAGAAAAAAACGCGCAATTTGTCGATGTCAGAACGCCTGAAGAGTTTGCGATGAGTAAGCTTCCGGGGGCTGTAAATATCCCTTTGCAGGATATTGATCAAGTCGGCGACAGCATGCTGGACAAAGATGCACCGGTGATCGTGTTTTGTCGATCGGGTCAACGCTCGCATATGGCGATGCAGATTTTATTGTCGCTGGGTTTTGACGAGGTTTACAACATGGGACCTTATCAAGCTTGGTATCAATGTCCTGACGTATAAAAGGCGCTGAAAATTGAATCGCATTAAAAAGTACCGACTTCGGTACTTTTTTTTTATCTAAATCCTATCAAAATGGGGCAGAAAGAATGAAACTGGCACTGCATTGGCAAATATTAATCGCATTGGTTCTGGCCGCTTTAATGGGCGCCTGGGCAGGAACGGATGGTACGGTTTTCGGGGTTCAGTGGTTGGCGATCTTCACCTTTATCGGCACTTTGTTTCTCAATGCGTTGAAAATGATCGTGGTGCCGCTGGTGGTGTCGGCGATTATTACCGGGGTTTCGAATGTTGGCAGTCAGGGCGGCTTCGGTCGTTTGGGCGGCAAAACCATCGGCTATTATGTTTTGACGTCGGCGATTGCGATTTTCATCGGCCTGATGATGGTGAACCTCATTCAGCCGGGGAGTTCCGCTAACGGCGTACCGGTGATAGAGGCGAATGAGATGGTCACCAATGCGGTTGCCGGCAAATCGACCAGCGATGTGGTGGAAGTTTTTCTAAGAATGATTCCGGTCAATATCGTCGATGCGGCAGCAAATGGCCAAATGCTCGGCTTGATTTTCTTCAGCCTGTTGTTCGGTTATTTCATGACGAAGTTGAAGACCGATTTGAAGCAAACCATGAATCACTTTTGGAATGCGATTTTCGAAATCATGATGATGATCACCGAACTGGTGATGAAGTTCGCGCCGATCGGGGTTTTCGGTCTGGTGGCAGCCTCGGTTGCCAAAACCGGGTTCGATCAGTTCGGTAATTTGGCGCTCTTCTTTGTCACGGTGGTGATCGCCTTGGGGATTCATTTGCTGGTGGTCATGCCGGTACTTTTGAGAGTACTGGGCAAGGTCAAAAATCCCTGGCTGCACTTTCAGGCGATGGCTCCGGTGCTGTTAACGGCTTTTTCCACCAGTTCGTCTTCTTCGACCTTGCCGATCACCATGGAAGCGGTGGAAAAACGGGCCGGTGTCTCCAACCGGGTTTCGAGTTTTGTCTTGCCTTTGGGAGCCACCGTCAATATGGATGGCACCGCCTTGTACGAGTGTGTGGCGGCAGTGTTTATCGCTCAACTTTTCGGCATGCCTCTGGATGTGGGGACGCAATTATTGATCGTTTTGATCGCCTTGACGACTTCTATCGGCGTCGCCGGGATTCCCTCAGCAAGCCTGGTCGCCATCAGCATCATTCTGGTCGCGGTAGGGTTGCCGGCGGAAGCGATCGGTTTGCTTCTGGTGGTGGATCGTTTGCTGGATATGATGCGTACCGCGGTGAATGTTTTCAGTGATTCTGTGGGGGCTGTCATCATCGCTCGTTCGGAAGGGGAAACGGACGTCCTGTCTTCGAAACGTTTTTAATCGACCCTCGCCGGTTTTTGCCTAAAAATCTGCCAGGCGGGGGGATTTTTAATGCATTTCGCCCTTAAAAAACATAAAATAAAGGGCTATTTTAATTATTTTTGATTGTTGGCATTGTCCCGAATGAAAGGCATTAAATGAACTTACACGAATACCAAGCAAAATCCCTATTTAGTGAATACCGGATTCCCGTACCGAAAGGTGTGATGATTTCGGGTATGGCGCAATTGGATGCCGCTTTGAATCAGATCGAAGGTGATCAGTGGGTGGTCAAGGCACAAATTCATGCCGGCGCCAGAGGTAAGGCGGGAGGCGTCAAGCTGGTGTCGAGCAAAGAAGAAGCGCACCAGGTTGCCGAGCAATTGCTCGGCAGTTCCCTGGCCACTATCCAGACGGCAGGTAAAGCCTTGCCGATCCATTCTTTGCTAATCGAGCAGACTTTGGACATCCGCGAAGAATTGTATTTGAGTTTGTTGGTGGATCGCGTCACGCGTACCCATACGTTCATTATTTCCGCTGCCGGTGGTATGGATATCGAAGCCGTAGCCGAAGCGACGCCGGAAAAGATTCTGACCGTGCATGTCGACCCGGTTGTTGGGCTGATGCCTTACCAATGCCGTGAAGTCGGCTTTGCTTTAGGGTTGAGTGGAGATGCCTTCAAACAATTGTCCGCGGTGATGCAGGGCTTGTATCGTCTTGCTTTGGATAAGGACATTGCGTTATTGGAAATCAATCCGTTGGTGGTGACCGGCGACAACCAGTTGGTTGCACTGGATGCCAAGATCAATATCGATTCCAATGCCTTGTACCGCCAGCCGAAACTGGTGGAAATGCGCGATGCGTCTCAGGAAGATGAGCGAGAAGCCAAAGCCGCCGATCATCAGTTGAATTACATCGCACTGGACGGTGATATTGGGTGTATGGTCAATGGTGCCGGTCTGGCGATGGCGACCATGGATTTAATCAAACTCAATGGCGGCGAACCGGCCAACTTCCTCGATGTGGGCGGCGGAGCAACACCGGAACGCGTCGCTGAAGCTTTCAAGTTGATTCTGTCCTCTCCGGACGTCAAGTCGATTCTGGTCAATATCTTCGGCGGGATTGTTCGTTGTGATTTGATTGCAGAAGGGATTATTCAAGCGGTGCAGGAAGTCGGGTTGACGATTCCCGTCGTCGTGCGCCTGGAAGGCACCAATGTAGAATTAGGAAAAGAAAAATTGGCAAACAGCGGATTAAGCATTATCACCGCCGATGGCCTGGCCGACGCGGCTGAAAGAGTCGTTGCCGTCGCAAAGGATAAGGGGGCGGCCTAATGAGTATTTTGATTGATAAGAGCACGAAAGTAATTTGTCAGGGATTTACCGGAAAACAAGGGACGTTCCATTCCGAGCAGGCGATTGCATACGGTACTCAAATGGTTGGCGGCGTCACGCCGGGAAAAGGCGGCAGTGAGCATTTGGGGTTGCCGGTCTTTAACACGGTGAAAGAAGCCGTTGCTCAGACGGGGGCGGAAGCCTCGATGATTTATGTACCGCCGGCTTTCGCCGCCGATTCGATTATCGAAGCGATCAATGCTGGCATCAAGGTCATTACCTGTATTACCGAAGGCATTCCGGTCAATGATATGTTGAAGGTGCGTGCCGTTTTAGATCATTCCGATGCCTGCCTGATTGGGCCGAATTGTCCCGGGCTGATTACGCCGGGTGATAAGGGTGAAGGCTGTAAAATCGGGATTATGCCAGGACATATTCATCAGCCGGGTAAAATCGGAATTGTTTCGCGTTCCGGAACCCTGACCTATGAGGCGGTGCATCAAACCACCCAGAACGGTCTGGGGCAATCAACCTGTGTGGGCATCGGCGGTGACCCGATTCAAGGCATGAACTTTATCGACTGTCTGGCGTTGTTCGAAAAAGACCCGCAAACCGAAGGCATTATTCTGGTCGGTGAAATCGGTGGTCAGGCCGAAGAAGATGCGGCACAATTTATCCAACAACATGTCACTAAGCCGGTGGTTGCCTATATCGCGGGTGTAACGGCACCAGCCGGAAAGCGTATGGGTCATGCTGGCGCAATTGTCAGCGGCGGCAAAGGGACTGCGGAAGCGAAGTTCGCTGCGTTGGAAGCCGCGGGCGTAACGGTGGTTCGATCACCGGCGGAGCTGGGTGCGGCCATGCAGGAAAAACTGGCACCTTAATCGATCTTATTCTGCTTACGAGGCTTACAGATGTCCGAACATATTAAAATCGTGATGGCACAAATCAACCCGGTTGTCGGTGACATTCAGGGAAATGTGCAGCTGATTGTGGATTCCGCACGTCAAGCCGAACAGGAACATCATGCCGATATCGTCGTTTTTCCGGAGATGACGTTGACCGGTTATCCACCGGAAGATCTGCTGTTTCGACAAAACCTGTATCAGCAAGTCGATGATGCTCTGTCAACGATTTGCGAACAGGTCGGCAAT
>JAWVWZ010000140.1:0-4431 GCA_033723505.1 Hydrogenovibrio sp. | reverse complement strand
TGTCGAATATTGTTCCCAAGGATTTGCCTTTGGTGCAGCAGGCGATTGCCGAAGCCAGTCAAGGCTATCAGGATATTCAAGTCAGTTTCCGCGTCATGCATCACGATCAATCGGTGGTGCATGTCGACTGTCTGGGGGAAGCGACCTACGACGATAAGGGCGAAATCCTCAAAATCACCGGGTCGGCACAGGATATCTCCCGTTTGCATAAAGCCGAGACGTTGATCGATTATCAATCCAATCACGATGTCTTGACCGATTTGCCGAACCGTGCATTCTTTAACCGAAGCTTGGCAAACTTTTTGGAAACGCCGAAGCCTAAAGAAAAGGGCTTGAGTGCGGTGGTGATTCTGGATATTGACCGTTTCAAAAAAATTAACGACACCCTGGGTCAGGAAAATGGAGATGGCTTGTTGCGTAACGTCGCTTTACGGCTAAAACGGGTTACTCGCGAAGAAGACGATGTTGCGCGACTCGGAAGTGACGAGTTTGCGATTTTGATCAAACAGGCGCGGGATTCCGCAGAAATGAATATGTCGATCAATCGCATCTTTCAGGACATATCCAAGGTCTTCGTGGTGGATGGTAATGAGCATTTCATTACCTTTTCCATGGGGGTCTGTGTGGTTGAGCCTGGACATGACAGTGCTAATGAATTGATCGCCAATGCCAACGTTGCCCGGACTGAAGCCAAGTATTCCGGCGGAAATCAGTTCATGTTCTATCAGTCGGATATGAACGCCGAGGCCAGAACACAACTGATGCTCGAAAATGATTTGCGAAAAGCCTTGGAGCGTAAAGAAATCGAAGTCTATTTCCAGCCGCAAGTCGATGCCAAAACCTTGGAAGTTACGGGGGCTGAAGCATTGGCGCGCTGGAATCATCCGTCCGAAGGCGTGGTCTCGCCAGGAGTGTTTATTCCTTTGGCGGAAAGTACCGGCTTGATTGTGGATATTGGGCGTTATGTTTTGAAGGCGGCGGTTCGGGAAGCGGAGCGTTGGCAGAATCATGGGTTTGAAGGTTTGAATATCGGCATTAACCTGTCCGGTCGTCAGTTTACGCACAGTAATTTGATGAAGGACATTCAAGGCGTCCTGACCGAAACGACGATTCCGGCAAGTTGCATCGATCTTGAGATCACCGAAAGTCTGGCGATGAGTAACGCCGATCGTAATATCTCCATCCTGAAAGGCCTCAAGGCGATGGGCGTGTCCCTGTCAATCGACGATTTTGGGACGGGGTATTCGTCTTTGGCTTATTTACAGAGTTTTCCGATTGATAACATCAAAATTGACCGGTCGTTTATTGTGAACCTGGAAACCGTTGAAGGGCAGGCGATTGTCAATACCATTTTGGCGATGGCCGAATCTCTGCAGCTGGGGGTTGTCGCTGAAGGGATCGAGGAAGATTTCCATGTCGATTTCTTGCAGAACAAAAATTGTCGGACTTTCCAAGGCTACAAATTCGGCAAGCCGATGACAGCCAACCGATTCTTCGATTTCCTGAAGTCGCATGAGGCCGTGAAAGCCGAAGCAGGATAACCGAAAGCATTTTAGCCTCGGATTGAAGCTTTAATAGATAGACACATGATCATAAAGAGAAAAACATGCATTATTTAGTCACAAAAGAAGAAGCACATCTAGCGAAAAACCCTCACCATATTTTTAACCTCAACGTCATTATTACCCATTTGGCCATCTCACAAGTTTCTTTGGAGCTCGGGCACGGCAATCCCTACTATTTTATTCTGGTGCCGTTGATTTCCTCTATGGTCATTGCTTATTTGTATTTTCACGGTAAAACGGTTGCCAAGCGCCAAAGCTGGTTTGTGACCGCTAACTGGGTGTTAGCCTGGCGAAGAGGGCGAAATCTGCTCATCGCGTACGTTGTCGCATTGATTGTGATTTTACTGTTTAACCTGATGGGCAACCTGTTTGGCAGCGGTCTGATGATGAATGATTTTTCGGATGATGGCTCGTCCAGTTCCATTGTTGGTAAAATCGGCCTGTATTTCGGTGCATTGATTGTTTTCGTTACGGTATTGATCAACTTTCTGCAGACAGGGATTTCCGTGTATGATGCCGGCAAGGGAATCATCGATCCTAAAATCGCAAAATATTTTCCAAGAGCTGAAGGGGCGAATCCGGAGTTGGGAGAGGGCAGTGACGAAGTGTCTCATGACGGCCAAAAGCAAATGGAGACACCGAAGAAGCCCGAAGACGCATAACCGGTTTCCTTATTGAACCGATGATTCCATCCATTAACCGAATTGAGATTTATGAATAAACAAACACCTTCAAAAAGTATTTTACCAACTTCTTTATGGGTTCTACTGGCGGCAATCGGCCTGACTGCAATCCTATTACTGTTTGCACCGGAAGATCAGCAGGTAGATGAGCAACTACTGCCGTGGAACAGCCATTATACAGCGGATAATCAGTTGACCGCGCTGGGGCTGGTTTTGGGGAAAAGTACGGTGGAGGATGCGAAACATCTGTATGGCAGTGATGTCGAGATCAAAATCTTCTCGAAAAAAGATGAAAGTGACAAGTCTGCCGAAGTCTATTTCCCGACCATCAGAATCAGCAGTATCAGTGCTTCCTTAACTTTGAACCTGCAAGTGCCGGCAGAGGTGTTGAATCAGATGTATTCCCGAGGGGTGAAGACGTCGGTGACGCCAACCGGGAGTCGTCAGGTCACTCCGGTGAGTTCTGATCAGCAAAAATTGATGACTTATCCAATCAAGTACCTGACGCTGGTACCGAAAAAGGACCTCACCGAGCGCGGGATCAAGATGCGTTTCGGAGAACCCGACCGGATCGACCCCAATCCTGATGGGCTGAATCGTTGGGTATACCTGGATAAAGGTCTGGAATTGATCTTCAATCCAGAAGGCCCGGAAGCGTTACAATACTATCGCGTCCAATGACCGCTCTTGCCGCCTTTTTTCTCTAAAAGCTGCACCTGATCAATGATCATCCCCTTATCGACGGCCTTGCACATATCGTAGAGCGTTAGAGCCGCGGTTGCGGCCGCGGTCAGAGCTTCCATTTCAACACCGGTTTGTCCGACCAGTTTGCAAATGGCAATGATTTCAATAGTGTTGTCTGCCAGGTTCGGCTCCAGTTCGACCTTGACCGATGTCAGCATTAACGGATGGCACATCGGAATCAAATCCGGTGTACGTTTGGCAGCCATAATGCCGGCAATACGTGCCGTTGCCAATACGTCTCCCTTTTTATGTTTGCCTTCAACCACCATTTTCAAGGTCTCGGGCAGCATATGAATCACGGCCATCGCACGAGCTTCCCGTTCTGTATGAGCCTTTTCACTGACGTCAACCATTCTGGCCTGGCCTTTTTCGTCAAGATGCGTCAGTTGTTGTGTTTTATCTTCCATCTTCTTTTGCCTATTTCATGTCGTTAAAGCTGTAAAAAGCGACGATATCGCCTTTGGTCACAGTGGTGTCTTCGGGGATGACAACAAACCCATCCGCCCAGCTGGTTGAGGTCAATACATTGGACCCTTGTTTCGGATAGACGTCAACTCGGGTGACCCGTTTGTCAGTGTCGTTCACCAGTTTCGCGCGGGCGAACTCTCTTCGGAAGTTGGCTTTTGGCCAATCGAAAGCCGCCTCCACCCAGATAGGGTCGATATGACTGGTACGCATGCCCTGCAGGGTCTGCAGATAAGGGCGGGCAAAAAGGTTAAAGGTGGCGAATGCGGACACAGGGTTTCCGGGTAACCCGATAAAAGGGGTGTCGCCAATGCGACCATATGCGATAGGCTTGCCGGGTTTCATTTTCACTTTCCACATATCCAGTTCGCCGAGTGTGTCGATGGCCGGTTTGATATGATCTTCCTCTCCGACGGAAACCCCGCCGGTGGTCATCACGACATCTGCCAGTTCTGCTGCGCGTTTCATCGCATCGATGGTTGCTTCCAGCGTGTCTTCAACCTGTCCCAGGTCGATCAGCTCAAAACCGAGTTGGGGAATGGCTCCTGCAAGGATATAACGGTTTGAGTTAAAGATTTTGCCGGCCTGCGGAGCTTCACCCGGCTCCAGTAACTCGTCTCCTGTCGTAAAGGTCGCGATTTTCAGCGGCTGATAGACGTCGATTTCAGCGACGCCGATTGATGCAATCAATCCCAGGTCTTGCGGTGTGAGTCGATGCCCTTGTTTCAGTATCACCTGACCTTGGGCAATATCTTCTCCCAATCGTCGGATATTTTGCCCCTGCCTGGTAGATTCCGCGGTGATTCTTACGCGGTCCTCCGCCAATTGTTCGGTTTCTTCCTGCATGATGACCGCATCGACGCCAGGGGGAATCGGTGCACCGGTAAAGATGCGTGCGATGGTGCCTGGCTTGAGTTCACTTCCAGTGTGTCCAGCAGGGATGCGTTGACTGACTTCGAATTCGTCGGACGTGG
>JAWVWZ010000139.1:0-4436 GCA_033723505.1 Hydrogenovibrio sp. | reverse complement strand
GTTTCATATTTTCTGCTTTATAAAAACAAAAAAGCCGGTAAAAACCGGCTTTTTTATCTAATCGCTTAAACTGGATTAGTTTTTACGGTAGTAAACACCCATTAGGTATTCTACACCACGGTATTGCTTAGCATCGATAGAAGCAAACAATTTAGACCACTTCAAACGATCTTCTGGAGTCATGTAGTATGAAGGGTTATGAGTTTTTGCTTTTTCACCTAGCTTAGCAATGTAAGGTGCTTCGATTTTATCCAGCGCACCGAAACACTGTGCAACAGTTGTTTTTTGCTCGTAAGCCTTTGCAGCTTTAGCACCTTTCTCTTTACCTAGTTTGATGACCATGTTACCGTCTGCAACACATTGGTCGTAAACTGAATCTGCAGCTTGTACATTCAAAGATAGTGCTGCAACAGCAGAAATAAATAGTGCTTTAAGTGTTAATTGTTTCATTCAACTACTCCAGAATATTAGGATTCAATTATTTAACGTCGCTATTTTGGCCTTTTTAAGTTCAAATTGCAACTTTAAAGTTGGCATTACAGACTAAAAAAAATTAAGCGTCTATAAGGTAATTTTATGCCTATCAACAAGGCCCCCACAGGCCTAGCGTTCGGCCCTGGCAATCTGAAAACACCATATTGCAAACAGCACCAGTCCCAACAAAAAAACGCCTTGAGAAATACCATGCCATTGTCCAAACCCCAAGCCGTTTAAGGTCGCTGATTCTGCTTGCGACTTAAGCCACTCCATCTTGGGAGAGATCACCCAGGCATTTAACCCGACCAGCAATGCCGAAAAAACCAGCAAGGTTTCACGTTTAAGCTGGCAGCGCTTGTTCGAAAACAATACCATTAACATCAGTAATATCGCAACCAGATCGAACTGATAAAGCCCCGACAACAATACTGACATCACTTGTCCCGCCAGTTTAGAGGCCAATTGATCGAACAATACCGGCGCAACCACATAGCCGATGGTGACATTAACCGTCAACCAAACAAGTGCAAATCCGGGAATCCAGCGCATCAAATCAAATGTATTGAATTTCGATGATTTCGTAATCGATATTGCCGCTAGGTGCCTGAACGACAACTTCTTCACCTTCTTCTTTACCGATTAAAGCACGAGCAATCGGAGAGTTAACCGAAATCTTATTCTGTTTAACATCCGCCTCTTCATGCCCGACAATCTTATAGGTCATTTCTTCTTCGGTATCGACATTAAAGACTTTGACCGTTGCACCGAAAATGATCTTCCCATTTGGGGAGAGCTTGGTGACATCGATAATTTGGACCGATCCCAGGATGTTTTCAATCTGTGAAATCCGTGCTTCTATCAAGCCCTGCTGCTCTCTTGCCGCATGATATTCAGCGTTTTCTTTTAAGTCGCCATGCTCTCGAGCTTCGGCAATGGCTGTTGAAATCGCGGGTCGATCGACTTTTTTCAGTTTTTGTAATTCTTCTTGAAGTGCGTCGGCACCTTCTTTTGTCATAGGATGTCTTTGCATAATTCGCTCCTTTCAAACAAAAACGCCAAGCCGGTTAAGACTTGGCGTTATTTCAAATCGTGAATAAATAGATTAATTAAGGTCTTGCAAACGCGTCACTTTCAGATTATCTAAATATTCCATCGACGCTACCATCGCCAAAGCACCTGCCATTGTAGTGGTATAGCATATTTTATGCATCAAAGCTTCGCGACGAATACTGGAAGAATCTTTAATACTAACAGAACCATCCGATGTATTAACAATTAAATCCACTTCTTCATTCACGATAGAATCGACAATATTCGGGCGACCTTCCGTGACTTTGTTGACCACTTCGCATTCAATGCCAGCTTCTTCAAGGGCTTTCGCGGTTCCACGCGTCGCCAGAATCGAAAAGCCTTTATCGATCAATTTTCTTGCTAACTCAAGTACCTTCACTCGATCTGCCTGTCGAACACTTAGGAATGCCTGACCCGAGGTCGGCAAAACGGTTCCGCCTGCCAACTGAGCTTTTTGGTAAGCTTCAGCAAAGGTATCCCCAATTCCCATCACCTCACCTGTGGACTTCATTTCCGGTCCAAGAATCGGATCGACGCCCAAGAATTTGATAAACGGGAATACCGCTTCTTTAACCGAGAAGTAATCAGGACGAATTTCCTGAGTAAAGCCCTGGGCTTCCAGCTTTTGCCCGACCATACAACGTGCTGCGATTTTCGCAAGCGGTTGACCAATCGACTTCGAAACGAAAGGAACCGTTCTTGATGCTCGCGGATTGACTTCCAGCACATAGATTTCTTCGCCCTTGACCGCGAACTGAGTGTTCATCAAGCCCACAACATTCAAGGCTTTGGCCATCTTGGCGACCTGAGTTCGGATTTCGTCCTGAATGTGCATCGGAATGCTGTAAGGCGGCAAGGAGCAGGCTGAATCCCCTGAGTGAATCCCGGCTTGTTCAATATGCTCCATCACTCCACCGATGACAACCTGCTCACCATCGCAGACAGCATCGACATCCAATTCAACTGCGTCATCCAGGAAACGGTCAAGCAGCACCGGAGAGTCGTTGGAGACCTTAACGGCTTCGGTCATATAACGTGATAAATCGGCATCACTATAAACAATTTCCATCGCGCGTCCACCCAGCACATAGGAAGGTCGGACCACTAGCGGATAACCGATTTCATTAGCCAATGCCAGAGCTTGATCTTCGCTTCTTGCCGTTCTGTTAGGTGGCTGTTGCAAATTCAGATTGTGTAGCAACTGTTGGAAACGTTCACGGTCTTCCGCCAGGTCAATAGACTCCGGAGATGTCCCGATAATCGGAACCCCCGCTTCTTCCAGGTCTTCCGCCAATTTCAGAGGAGTTTGTCCGCCGTACTGAACAATAACGCCTTTTGGTTTTTCAACTTCAACGATTTCCAATACATCTTCAAGAGTGAGAGGCTCAAAATACAGTCTATCAGACGTATCATAATCTGTAGAAACCGTTTCCGGGTTACAGTTCACCATAATGGTTTCATAACCATCTTCACGCATCGCCATCGCAGCATGAACGCAGCAGTAATCGAACTCAATACCTTGACCGATACGGTTAGGACCACCACCCAAAACCATGATCTTATCTCTATCCGTTGGCTGGGCTTCACACTCAGACTCATATGTTGAATACATATAAGCCGTAGAAGTTTCAAACTCCGCTGCACACGTATCGACACGCTTAAACACCGGACGAACATTGAGTGTATGTCTGAATTTACGGATAAATGCCGCATCCGTATTCAACAATTTTGCCAAACGATTATCGGAGAACCCTTTACGCTTCAGGTTTCTTAATGAGTTCTCATCCAATGCATCTAGGCCTCTTTGTTTGAGGTCATCTTCCATCAGAATCAACTCTTGAATCTGTGACAGGAACCATGGATCGATTTTAGAAATATCATATACCGTTTCCAAATCCCAACCTGCTCTGAAAGCATCAGCAACATACCACAAACGCTCTGGACCTGGAGAACGAAGCTCTTGACGTAGGATGTCTTTGATTTCTTTCTCTTCCATTTGAGCTAAAGGCATCACTTCATCAAAACCGTCCTTGCCGGTTTCAAGTCCACGAAGGGCTTTTTGCACAGACTCTTGGAATGAACGTCCCATTGCCATGACTTCCCCAACAGACTTCATCTGCGTCGATAAACGGGCTTGGGCCTGTGGAAATTTCTCGAATGTGAAACGAGGTACTTTGGTAACAACATAATCAATAGTAGGTTCAAAGGATGCTGGTGTGGCACCATCTGTAATGTCGTTTCTTAATTCATCAAGCGTATAACCAACCGCTAACTTCGCGGCAATTTTGGCAATCGGGAAACCTGTTGCTTTTGATGCCAGAGCAGAAGAACGCGAGACACGAGGGTTCATTTCGATAATGATCATTCGCCCTGTCTTTGGCTCGATAGCAAATTGAACATTCGATCCACCCGTCTCGACACCAATCTCTCTCAATACCGCCAAAGAAGCGTTACGCATGATCTGGTATTCTTTATCTGTCAGCGTTTGTGCAGGCGCGACTGTGATTGAATCCCCTGTATGAACCCCCATCGGATCCAGGTTTTCGATGGAACAAACGATAATGGCGTTGTCGTTTTTATCACGCACCACTTCCATCTCATATTCTTTCCAACCCAGAATCGACTCTTCAATCAACAGTTCATTGGTTGGTGACAACTCCAGGCCGAACTTACAAATATCTTCGAATTCTTGTTTGTTATACGCGATCCCACCGCCGGATCCTCCCAAGGTAAACGATGGACGAATAACGGTCGGATAGCCGACTCTTTCTTGTACCGCCCAAGCCTCTTCCATATTATGGGCAACCGCTGAAACCGGCATATCCAAACCGATCTTATTCATCGCTTGTCTGAAACGCTCACGGTTTTCAGCTTTATCGATCGCATCG
>JAWVWZ010000138.1:0-4458 GCA_033723505.1 Hydrogenovibrio sp. | reverse complement strand
TTGGTCGAGCAGGGCGCCTTATATTCCTTTATCAAGGATGCGCAGCTATTGGATAAGGATATCTTGTTGGGCGTAATCGCCCGCAATCAGGTGACCGGAGAATACTACAACGCTTTGGTGAATGCCCGCAACCCTTCCGAGCGTTATTACAAGAAACACCTGGTGCCGTTCAGCGAATATTTTCCATTTTCTAATTTCTTTAAAGCCTTAAGCTTGTTGTTCGATATCCCGTTTTCCGAATTCAGTCCCGGAAAACAGGTCAATCAGCCTATGATGTTGGGCGGACAGCCGGCTGGGGTGTCGATCTGTTATGAGGTGGCTTTTGGCGAGGAACTGGCGCAGACTGTGGCCAAGACTCGCTATTTGATTACCGTCAGTAACGATGCCTGGTTTGCCCATACCCTCGAACCGGCACAACAATTGCAGGATGTGCAGATGCGAGCTCTGGAACTCGGCCGTGAAATCGCCCGCAGCACCAACACCGGTTATACGGTGATTGTCGGCGTGGACGGCCAAATCAAGTCCGAGATTCCACCGTACCAACCAGGTGTTTTGAAAGCGGAAGTTCAGCCTTATGAAGGCGAAACCTTTTATGTGAAGTGGAAACAGTTGCCATTGATGATTCTGATGGCCGGGGTGTTTTTGTGGATTGGATGGGTTCGGTGGAAGCTTTCTCGTCAAAAGGGGTCTGAGAAAACTGACGTGTCTGCAGGAGATCAATAGCTGCCAGGCCAGCCTGGCAGATTTTAAGACGAGGTTAATCGTCTTTATGCATGGCGGCGTTCATTCTTAAGCGCAGCAGCATGATGTCGGTTGGGTCGGCCAGGCTGAGCGCTTTCTCTTCCAGGTATTTCTCTAAAATCGGCAGTTCCATTTCCAGGAAAGATTCCAGCCCTTCATTATATTCTTCCAAATGCTCGGCAACTTGGTTCAAGTCATCTTTCAAATCTTTTCTGACCTGTTCTAACTCTTCATCCGTCAATTCTTCCAAAACGGAACCTTTTTCTTCGATCGACTCGACGGCTTTTTCCAGTAGGTCCCAGGTCGCTAGCTCGGCTTTAAGCCCTTCTTCTTTGGCTTTTTCCAATAGAAACCGGTAGGCTGCGAGCATTTTGTTGTCAGACATTTTTGTTTCTCCAAATCTGTTATAATTTCGGTCTGATTAAGACCTTTGCACTTTTCGATTCAAATGGCCCCATTTCGGGCTGTTTGAACAACGGCAAAAGTCTCTTTTAAACCATATTACCACAAAGAATAGATGAAAGAATAAACTCGATGGCTGAAGAAAACTTTAACGATTACACTCCCCAATCCATTGAATCCGAAATCCAAAAGCAATGGGACGAAAAACAGGTTTTTGTTGCGAAGGAAGACGATTCGAAAGAAAAGTTCTATTGCCTGTCCATGTTTCCTTATCCCAGCGGAAAATTGCATATGGGGCATGTGCGGAACTATACGATCGGGGATGTGATTTCACGTTTTCAGCGTATGCAAGGTAAAAACGTGCTTCAGCCGATGGGATGGGACGCTTTCGGTCTGCCGGCGGAAAATGCGGCGATGCAAAATCAGGTCGCGCCGGCCAAATGGACCTACGAGAATATCGACTACATGCGTAACCAGCTCAAAGCTTTGGGGTTGGGGTATGACTGGACGCGTGAAGTCGCCACCTGTCATCCGGAGTATTATCGCTGGGAGCAATGGCTGTTCACCCGTTTGATGGCGAAAGGTTTGGTTTACCGTAAGCTTTCCGTGGTGAACTGGGATCCGGTCGATCAGACAGTGCTGGCAAACGAACAGGTCATCGATGGTAAAGGCTGGCGCTCCGGAGTGCCGGTTGAGCGCAAAGAAATCGCACAGTGGTTTTTAAGAATCACCGATTATGCCGAGGAATTGTTGAAGGACCTCGATCAGTTGGGCGGTTGGCCGGAGCAGGTCAAGACCATGCAGAAAAACTGGATCGGCAAGTCCACCGGTTTGGAAATTCAATTTCCGTTGGCGTCCGGGCTGGAGCAGGTTGATGAAAACCTGAAAGTTTATACCACGCGACCGGACACTTTGATGGGGGTGACCTATGTGGCGGTGGCCGCAGACCATCCCTGGTCGCGTAAAGCGGCCGTCAACAATGAACCTTTGGCGCAATTTATTGAAGAATGTTCTCATGTTTCCACCGCCGAAGCGGATATCGAAACCATGGAGAAGAAAGGGGTCGATACCGGTATTCGTGTGACCCATCCGATCACCGGTGAAACCGTTCCTGTATGGGCGGCGAATTTCGTATTGATGGGCTATGGAACCGGTGCGGTCATGTCTGTCCCGGCCCATGATCAGCGGGATTTTGAGTTTGCGAAGAAGTACGGCTTGCCGATCAAGGCGGTGATCCGCGCGAAAGATGCCGACGATGTCGATGTCTCCGAAGCGGCCTATACCGAAAAAGGCGTGCTGTTTAATTCAGGGCCGTTCGATGGCTTGTCTTCGAAGCAGGCGCTGAACGAAATGGCGAAGGTGCTGGGCGAAAAAGCATTGGGCGAAAAACAGACCAATTATCGTCTGCGCGACTGGGGGATTTCCCGTCAACGCTATTGGGGTTGCCCGATTCCGGTGATTTATTGTCCGGCCTGTGGCGCTTTGCCAGTGCCGGAAAAAGATTTGCCGGTGCGTTTGCCCGAAGATGTCGTGCCGGACGGTTCCGGTTCACCGTTGGCGAAACTGGAGAGTTTTAAAAACTGTTCCTGTCCGCAGTGTGGCGGACCGGCCAAGCGTGAGACGGATACTTTCGATACCTTCTTCGAATCGTCCTGGTATCACGCGAGATATACTTCCAGGGATTCGACAGACGCGATGCTGGATAAATCGGCTGCCGATCATTGGTTGCCGGTGGATCAATACATCGGTGGGATTGAGCATGCGATTCTGCACTTGTTGTATGCGCGCTTCTTCCATAAATTGATGCGTGACGAAGGACTGGTGTCTTCGGATGAACCGTTCAAGAATCTGTTGACGCAGGGTATGGTGTTGGCCGGGAGCTGGTTTACCCAGGATGAAACCGGTAAACAGACCTGGTATTCGCCATTGGATGTCGAGCCGGTGACCGATGACAAAGGCGGTATTGTTTCCGGTAAATTGAAATCTGATGGACGCGAAGTGCAATATGGTGGCGTCATCAAGATGTCGAAGTCAAAAAACAATGGCATCGATCCGCAGACCCTGATTGACCAGTACGGTGCCGATACCTTGAGGCTCTACATTATGTTCGCTTCGCCACCGGAGCAGACGCTGGAATGGTCCGACTCCGCAGTTGAGGGGGCGTCGCGTTTCCTGAATCGGGTATGGCGTCAGGTGAACATGCACGTAGATTCCGGTCTTGTGGCAGCCTGTACTTCGAATGACGGTCTGGACAAAGCGCAGAAAGCTCTGCGATTGAAGCTGCATTCGACCTTGCAGAAGATTACCGATGACATGGGGCGCAGAATGCACTTCAATACCGCGATCGCCGCGACCATGGAACTGATGAACGACTTGGCGCGCTTTAAGGACACCTCTGATGCAGGCCGCGCGGTGATGCAGGAAGCCTTGGAAGTGATGGTTTTGATGTTGTCGCCGATGACGCCGCATATTTCACAGAAGTTATGGGAGCTGCTCGGCCATGATGGCTTGGTTTTGGAAAAGGCCTGGCCGGCCGTTGATGATGCGGCACTGGTCAAGGACGAAATCGAGATGATGGTTCAGGTCAACGGCAAGTTGCGCGGTAAGATCGAAGTTGCGGCGGATGCAGATAAAGAGACCATTCTGGCGGCGGCAAAAGCGAATGAGCAGGCACTGAAGTTCATCGACGGCAAGGATGTGGTCAAGGAAATCGTCGTGCCGGGACGTTTGGTTAATATCGTGGTCAAAGGCTAACGGCTCTTTGAACCGCTGTTGCATTCGTCGCAATTGTTGAACGGATAGGATAAAAGGGGACGCCATGGGGTTAAAAACAAAAATCTACCAGGCTGGGGGAAAGCGCTCTTGGCTGTTGTTGGCAATGATTTTAATCCTGTCCGGATGCGGCTTTCATTTGAAAGGGACCGGATCGGCTGCTGCCGCGACCTATGCCAGTGTGAAGATTGAGGTGGGAGGCGCCAGATCCGATATTGCACGGGCGTTGACCCAGCAGTATCAAGCAATGGGTGTCAAGGTGGTGTCGAGCTTAGCGGATGCCGAATTGTCATTAAAACTCGCGCCGACCGGCTATACCACCTCGATTACGGGCCGATCAGGTGCGGGCGATGTGTCCTCGGAATTGATTAAAATGATCCAGCCGTTTTCGGTGACGGAGGTCGCGACCGAGAAAAATGTCTTGAGTTCTCAGGCGGTGGCTTATCGAGACCGGGCGATTGACCGTGACGAAGCTCAGGCATCAAACCGGGAATTGCAGTCTTTGCAGAGACAGATGGCCAATGAAATTGCATTGCAAATCAT
>JAWVWZ010000137.1:0-4459 GCA_033723505.1 Hydrogenovibrio sp. | reverse complement strand
GCTCATGACCTGACAACTTCGGAAATCCAGGCACTGGCGAACTATTACGCCCGATTGACGCCTAAACACACTGACACCAAGGAGTAGACCATGAACGGAATCAAAGCCATTATCTGGGGATTGATTTTAACTTTCGGCTCCATTGCGCTGATGTATCTGTTCAGCCACTTCACCTTGGTGTCCCTATAGGGTGACCCTCTCCTCAGCTCTCCGCTGGCGAACAGGAAGCCGTCAGCGGGTTTTCCCGTTCTAACGACGAGGATCGATTATCCATTAAAGGCGATCAACGCCGCGCCGTTTTCTTTCAACCACACCTTATGACTTTCCATCTGCGGGCAATGCTGTTTGACCAATTGCCAGAAATCCGCCGAATGATTGGCATGCACCAGATGGCACAACTCGTGAATCACCACATATTCGATGACGGGTTTCGGCGCCATCACCAGCTTCCAATTGAATTGCACCCGTCCGTCCGAATAACAACTGCCCCAGCGGGAACGGTAGTTTTTGATTTGAATCGCTTTGGGTCGGACGCCGATTTTCTGCGCCCAGTCTGCCACCAATGGTGAAAGATACGCCTCGAACTGCGCCAGATAAAAACGATGCAAATGCTTGAAAGCATGTTTTTTCGGATCTTTTAATACACGGGATTGTTTGCAAAAAACCGTGAGGCATTTGTCCTCGAAAACCGTGGCCATTTTTTTTACCGGGGTATGATGGTCTTCCTTGAACAGGATCTTGTCCCCGAACAACAACAGTTCGTGACCGGACTTCATGACCAACTGCTTGGGTAAATGCCCCATCTGCTCGGTTATCTGATTCAGCAACCAAGTCTGTTCGCTCTGTACGAAAGCGGCGATCGCTTCGTCGGCCAATTGCTTCGGCACCATCAAGGCGATCCGATTCGGTTCAACCCTTAAGCCGATCGATCCTTTACGAACGGTTTTAATAATTTCTAACGGATAGTCTCCAACCTGAAACTGCATTGTTTTCACGATATCTATAAAAATTCAAATAGCGCTCATAATAACTTAGAATACGACTCATGGACACTTCTTTCGACCCACCTTTCGAGCATAAAATCCTTGTCGAAAACACCCCGACAACTGTGATCGATTGCCTGGCCGAACACACCCCCTTTTCAAAACAACAACTTAAAGGCTATTTACATAAAGGCGCCGTCTGGCTGAAAGAATCCCCGACCTTAAAGCCCTATCGCGTCAGACGCGCAAAAAAACTGCTGACGGCCGGCAGCGAACTGTTTTGCTACTTCAACTTCAAGGTTCTAAACGAGACTATTCCCTCGCCGGTACTGATCGAAGATTGCAAAGATTTCAGCGTCTGGTACAAGCCAAAAGGCGTGCTTTGCCAAGGTTCTAAATGGGGAGATCACACCACCATTCAGCGCTGGATTGAAACCCAATATCAATTTGACGGTCAAACTCGCAACGCCATGATCATTCACCGCCTGGACAAAGCAACTGATGGCCTGATGCTGATTGCTCACAGCCATAAAGCCGCCAAAATGCTGACCCAAGGATTCGAACAACGCCAAATTCATAAAATCTACCAGGCGGGGGTCA
This sequence comes from Hydrogenovibrio sp., assembly GCA_033723505.1. Taxonomy (GTDB): domain Bacteria; phylum Pseudomonadota; class Gammaproteobacteria; order Thiomicrospirales; family Thiomicrospiraceae; genus Hydrogenovibrio. Next base: position 2,876 of record JAWVWZ010000137.1, on the reverse strand, counting down.
TGGGGAATTTCCCGGTTGATGAACAGCGTTACGATACCCCCATCGACGGGAAACCCGCGCTCAGCTTCGCCAAGAGATTGGCCTACCTTGTCGGGTCTGACCGTTCTTTGGTGGAGGTTCGCATCGAAACAGGCCGCAAACACCAGATTCGCCGCCACTTATCATCGGCCGGTTTCCCGATTGTAGGCGACCGACTCTATGGAGACAGCGCGCAAACCGAAGACCTGCAATTGACATCGGTACAGCTGTCATTGACCCTGGACAACAAGAGTCATACCTTCAAATTGCCGTCCGAGTTGATGCCCTGGACGGCTCCTTATTGGGAGGAAGCAAGCGGATGAAGCCAACTTCTTTAAAAGAACAGACTCTGCCCATAAAAGGGAGTTACTACTACTCGGTTGACGAGGCCGATGCACGAGGTCTGTTATTTTCCGGCCAGCCTTTGAAGCTGCTCGCGGAACCGAAAAATCCTTACGACGTTTATGCCGTACAGATCTGGCTGGCGGAGGTTTCCGCGTTGATGCTGGGATACATTCCGCGTCGACAAGCACCCTGGATACAGTTTCTGACCCGAAACCACCTGATTTTCGATGCCGAAATCGCAACCTGTTATCGTCAGTTCAATCGTTGGACGCTTGACTGCCGACTGCGATATCACACGAATTGGCGGGTCAGATTTCATTACTGGTTGAGCCGAATTTTTTCCCGGTGAGCGCTGTTTCATCCCATGCTACAATGCTTTCAAATCCATCAAATATATCCAAGACTTATGACACAATCGAACTTAGAAGCGCTTGCGCAACAGCTTGACCAATCCGAAGACTATCAGGTGCTGAGAAAATTCAAACCGGTCTCTCAATACCAGACCGCCAAGGATCAAACCTTGCACAAGGTCTGTATTATCGACACGGAAACCACTGGACTCGACACCGAACAATGTGAAATCATCGAACTGGGCTATCAAATCGTCGAATTCGATTCCGCCGGGCACTTTTACCGGGTCTTAATGGCCAAAAACTTTCTCAACGAACCCGAAGGGGAAATCAGCGAAGAAGTCACACAAGTGACCGGGTTGACCCTCGACGACGTCAAAGGACATGCAATCCCTTGGGAAGAAGTGGAAACCGACCTAGCCGACATTCAATTATGTGTCGCACACAATGCCGGCTTTGACCGCCCGGTGGTGGAACGCTATCATCCGGTATTTGTCGATAAGGTTTGGGGCTGCTCCGCTTCGCAAGTCGATTGGTTCCGCTTGGCGAAAGTCGGTTCCCGCAGTCAGGAGTTCCTTTGTTGGAAAGTCGGCCAATTCTTTTACGAAGCCCACCGTGCTTTGGACGATGTGCAAGCTTTGACACACCTGCTTGCCCAACCGATTTCCGAGGCATCCCTACCGGCATTCCATTATTTGTTGCAGGTCGTGCGCCAGCAAAAAATTATGATCAAGGCCACTGGTGCGCCATTCGAATTGAAAGACGACTTGAGAAACCGCGGCTATCGCTGGAACGTCTCGGAACGGGTCTGGCAAAAAGTGATGGATGCCAGCCAACAGGAATCCGAGCTGGGCTGGTTGATCGATAACAATACGCCAAACCCGACGTTAATCAAGCTGAAAGCGACTGATACTTTCTCAGTCAGAGCAAGATAACCCAACCATCGAAAAGGAGAACGGGATGCACAACTATCAAACCCTACTGGTTGCCGTGGATTTTTCCGAGCACAGCGAAAAGGCCATTGTCCGCGCGAAACAGCTTTCCAATATCTACCATGCCGAACTGATGTTGCTGCATTTGGTGGAGGAACCCACCTATCCGGTATTCGAAGACGTCAGCCTGAGTGGCAATGCCGGAATCTGGATTCCCGAAATCGCCGACGCGATGATGGATGCTGCCAAAAAACGGCTGTGCGCCCTGGCGGAACAGAATCAAATCGACCCGTCTGCGTGTCATGTCATGATGGGCTTCCCGAAAACCGACATCGTCGAGCGTGCCAATGAGTTGAATGTCGACTTGATTGTGATGGGACGACACGGCCTTTCTTTTCTGGACAAACTCATCGGATCGACCACCGACAGCGTGTTGCATCACGCAAAATGCGACGTCTTGGCCGTCACGATCGATTAGTCCAGCGTCAGTACTTTGGAGACCCCTCGGCCTCGATCATCTGAGGCTGCCTGCCATTGCCCATGCTCTTTTGCAATCAATTGCACATCGCCGAGATAGTTATTCCTTTTTAACAGATACCCCATCGCCGCCAGGTCCATTCTGGTGTCTGCCGGTAAATCTGGGTGATACATAATCACGTCTTTCGGCAAGAGTTGATGATGGACTCTCGGTGCATCAACCGCTTTTTGCGCCGTCATCCCCTTGTCGATGACATTGACAATGGTCTGGAACACCGAAGTAATAATCGACGACCCGCCGGGCGTGCCCACCACCATTTCCACATTGCCGTTTTTCAGCAAAATGGTCGGCGACATCGAGGACAACATCCGCTTTTGCGGTGCGATCTCGTTGGCTTTACCGCCGACCACGCCGAAAATGTTCGCCACACCGGGCTTGGTGCTGAAATCATCCATTTCATCATTCATTAAAAATCCCGCTTCGGCGATCACCACACCACTTCCGAATGGCATATTCAAGGTATAGGTATTCGACACGGCATTGCCATATGCATCGACAATGGAAAAATGCGTGGTTTCAGGCGATTCGGGCAACCCCGGCTGGATGTTTTCCGTTTTGGAAATTCGGTCGAAGTGAACCCCTTGAATGCGTTTTGCCAGATAAGCATGCGAAATCAAAGGCTCGACCGGCACCTTGACGAAATCCGGATCTCCTAAATATTTAGCTCGGTCGGCATAGACCCGTTTTTCCAGT
>JAWVWZ010000136.1:0-4460 GCA_033723505.1 Hydrogenovibrio sp. | reverse complement strand
TGGATGTTTTGTGCATTCGCTTATTTTGCGGTAATGTTGGTACCTAGGCAATTTAAAAAAATTAATAGAGATATGCTTAATTGTTAATCCCAAAACACTGTAAAAACAAGGGTTAATAGCGGAATGGACAGATGAATAAAAACTTATTGAGTCAGTTGACGAGAGTTTCTTTTTGGTTGGGTGCGTTGCGCAATTTTGTCAATAAGGACGGAATCGACGCGGTGACGGTGTTGGCTTACACTTCTTTGCTGGGGATTGTCCCCTTCTTGGCAATGATCATCAGCGTTCTGTCAGTCACCGATTTTTTTAAGGCGAAAACCAATGAAGTACTGGATTTGGTGCTGGCCCACGTCTTGCCAAGTAGCTCGCCGGTGATTGAAAAATATTTCATCGAGTTTTCCGGTCATGCCAGTAACCTGAAAGGCATGGGCATCGCGTTCATTTTTCTCACCAGCATTTTATTGCTCTGGTCGATCGATACTAAAATCAACGCTATGTGGGACAAACGTTTAAAACGACGGTTTTGGGTGAGCCTGCTGCATTATTTGAGCATCAGCCTGGTCGGACCGTTATTACTGGTGGGCAGCTTGTTTTTGAGTTCGATCCTGATGGCTTATCCGCTGTCCTTTTTAACCGGGTATCAAGCTGTTTTGCTTGATGGCTTGCCGTTTGTCATCAATTTGTTCGGTTTTTGGTTTCTTTATCATTATGTGCCCATCGTCAAAGTGAAAAGTGCGGCAGCGTTTATCGGCGGTCTGTTTGCAGCACTGGAGATGGAAGTGTTGAAAGAGGGATTTGCGGTTTATGTGAAATGGTTTCCGACTTACGACCTGGTATATGGCGTGTTCTCGGTGATTCCGCTGTTTCTGCTGTGGCTTTATCTGGTGTGGATGATCGTCATTTTCAATGCCTCGATCGTACGACAGTTGGATAAATCTCTGAAAACATCGAATAACATGGAAGAAAATAGGTGAATTCCGGTCTGATATAAAGACAGGTCTCACAAGGGATTGGAATGAAAGTTAAAACGTCGATGACGGAGCCGGGAAGATTTTTCGAGAAATTGGTGAAAGCTTATGCCAAGGATCTCTATCGGGTGGCCTATTGGTTGTCGAAAGACCGTCATGTCGCAGAGGATCTGGTGCAGGAAACCTTCTCCAGAGCCTGGAAGTCGATTGATAAGCTGAAAGATGAGCACGCGGCAAAAGCCTGGCTGATGACGATCCTGAGAAGAGAAAATGCGCGAAGATTTGAAAAGAAACAGCCGGAATGGTTGGAGATAGAGGACGCATTGCTGGAAGGTGACGCCCGTTACCAGCCCACCGCGAAAATGGAACAGCAGCAATTGTATCAGGCGATGATGAAACTCGATATGGAATTTAAAGAACCCTTGGTGATGCAGGTTATCTGGGGATTTAGCGGAGAGGAGATCGCCCGGGAGCTTGGACTGAAATTGGCGACCGTCAATACACGATTATTTCGGGCAAGGCAGCAGTTGAAACAGGCTTTGTCACCGAACGATGAGCGGGTCGAAAATACGGGAGAGCGGTCATGAGTTTGGAACTGGATGAATTGAGCTTTCGTCAACGATTGTTACAGAACCCGATGACTTTGGATGACGAGATGAAACGATATCTGGAAAAACACCCGGAAAAGCTGGAAACGGTGAAAAAAATCAAAGCTTTTGAAGACCGCTTGGTCGAAGTGATGCAGATTGAGGTCCCGGAGGGCCTGCAGGATCGCATTATCCTGAAAAACGGGTTTGAGCCGCTGGAGGCGTCTGCGTCAACCGGCCGAAACCCGTCGGAGATGAATGCTTCTGATCTAAGTGAGAGTGCCTTCTCTCGTAGTGATGGCTGGTGGAATCGCCTGGCGATGTTTGCCGCGTCATTCCTGGTTGTGCTGATCGGCGGATGGCTTTGGTTTCAGCCGCTGGCGGTTGATCCGACGACGGCTGTGCAGCAGGAAGCGCTTCATATGGAATCGGCGGTGGTCGACCATATTATTGCCCATGCCAAAGAACAGCCGGAGATCATGGCCAAAGACGGCCCGGAATTGACGGACAAGGAACTGCATAAAGTCTTCAAGTACGTTGGTGCCACTCTGAACAAGCCCATCGATTTTATGAGCTATGCCGGCGGCTGCGAAGTGGATGGGCAAAAGGGCTTGCATATCGTCTTACAGGAAGAAGAGGGGCCGGTGACGATTATCGTGTTGCCGCATCGACAACTGGGCGTGATGTATTCCTTTAACCAGAAGGGATTCAAGGGGCAGATTATTCCTGTCAAAGGCGCAGTGGTGGCGATTGTCGGGCAGACCGACAAGCAACTGGCCATGGCGCAGATGCACTTCTTTAAATCGGTGACCTTTGGTTAGTATGGGGCAAAGAAAGTGTCGGGGGCAGGATTGCCCCCAGCCTGGCAGATTTTCAGTTGACGACTATAGGCTGAAGTCGTTGAAGTCGTCTTTTTCCACCGAAGAGTTGACCTGACCGACCAGGTAAGAACTGATTTCAGACTCTTGCGGTGCGACCTGAACATTGTCACTCACCAGCCAGTTATTCATCCAAGGCAATGGATTGCCTTTCTGCTCGAAGATTGGCTCCAAGTGTAATGCCTTGATACGGACATTGGTGATGTATTCGACGTAATCTTTCAGGATGCTGGCATTCAAACCAATCATCGAGCCGTCCTTGAACAGATATTCCGCCCACTGCTTTTCCTGTTCGGCCGCTTCACGGAAGATGTCATAAACGGTTTGTTCCTGCTCTCGGGCAATCTGAATCATCTCAGGATCATCCTTGCCCTCCTTGAGGAGGTTGATCATGTGCTGTGTCCCGGAAAGGTGTAACGCTTCGTCACGGGCGATCAGCTTGATGACTTTCGCATTACCTTCCATCAACGAGCGCTCTGCAAAGGAGAAGCTGCATGCGAAGGAGACATAGAAGCGGATCGCTTCCAAGACATTGACCGAGACGATGGTCAAATAGAGCATGGTTTTGATTTCTTTACGGAAGGCATCATCTTTGTTGATGTCGATCTCTTCGGCGTACATCTTGTTGGTCAAGGCGATCAGCTTGTCATAATATTCGGTGACGCTCACGGCGCGTTTGACAATTTCTTCATTGGTGACGATATCATCGAAAATCAATGACGGATCGGAGACGATGTTGCGAATGATGTGTGTATAGGAGCGGCTGTGGATGGTTTCCGAGAACGACCAGGTTTCGATCCAGGTTTCCAGTTCGGGAATGGAAACCAGTGGCAGTAACGCGACATTCGGCGAGCGGCCCTGAACCGAATCCAATAACGTCTGGTATTTCAGGTTGCTGATAAATACATGCTTTTCGTGTTCCGGTAGCTTGGCATATTCGCCGCGATCGTTCGACAGGTCGATTTCTTCCGGGCGCCAGAAAAAGCTCAATTGCTTTTCAATCAGTTTTTCGAAAATAGGATGTTTTTGTTGGTCGTAACGTGCAACATTGACATTTTGTCCGAAGAACATCGGTTCTTTTAAAGCGTTATTGGTCGAACGACAAAACGTCGAATAAGAATGTTGATCTTTACAGCTCATATTAATCAGATTTCCTAAATTGACAAAGGGAAACGGCTCTCGATCGTTTGTCGTTTCTGAGAGCCACAACCTCTTCTCATTTGCCAGGAGAAGAATCGAGGAGCTTTATATGAATCCCTTTAAAAGCAACGGGTTATTATTGTTCTTTTCGATTCTCCCTGCCAGAATGCGAAGCACGGAATATTAAATTTCAAAGTGCGATTTTAACCGATTCATAAGACATTTAGTTCTTATTTTTGCATTGATTTGGGTTTTGCCCCGTCAAGGGAAAATCAGTTGAGCATGGCTTCCAGTTCTTCCCAGCGGACGAAGGCCGTTTCCAACTCATTTTCACAAGCTTGCAGTCGGTCGAGGACGGTTTGGTAATCCGGTCTCTGGTAGAAATCGTCCTGAGCCATCTCTTCACTCATGCGTTCCAGCTCTTGTTCCAACTGCTCGATTTTTTCCGGCAGCGTATCGTATTCGCGTTGGTCTTTATAGCTGAGTTTTTTCGGTTTTTTAGTGGGTTTTTCCGGTTTGCCGGCCGCTTGAGTGTTCTCGGGGGCGGCAGTGCCGTTCTTCTCGGTTGGCTTGGTGTTCAGGTCTTCCGGCTTGGGGCGTTGTCGGAGCCAGTCGTCGTAACCGCCGACATATTCATTGACCACGCCCGGCGCATCGAAAACGATGGAGCTGGTGACCACCGAGTTTAAAAAGGCCCGGTCATGGCTGACGATCAGCACCGTTCCCTGGTAATTGAGTAGCAATTCTTCCAGCAATTCCAAGGTTTCCACATCGAGATCGTTGGTCGGTTCATCGAGAATCAACAGGTTGGAAGGCTTGGCGAAGACGCGTGCCAGCAATAAACGGTTGCGTTCGCCGCCCGACAAGGCTTTTACTGGCTGTCTGGC
>JAWVWZ010000135.1:0-4475 GCA_033723505.1 Hydrogenovibrio sp. | reverse complement strand
GCGACTTCCACCGTGGTTCTTTTCAATTGTGCATCCGCCATCTGCGAGGCGATAGCACGGCGCCAGATCAATTGATATAAACGTTGTTCGTTGCGCTCACCGGTAACCTCGGACACCGAAAAATCGGTTGGGCGAATGGCTTCGTGCGCTTCTTGCGCATCGGCATTTTTAGTCTTATAACGGCGGGTCTTGACGAAATCCGAACCATAGTTCGACGTAATGACCTTTTTAGCACTGGCCAAGGCTTCTTCCGACAGGTTTACCGAGTCGGTACGCATATAGGTGATCTTCCCGGACTCATAAAGTCTCTGGGCAATCATCATGGTCTGCTTGACGGAAAAACCGAGTTTGGAAGCGGCTTCCTGTTGCAAAGTCGAAGTCGTAAAGGGCGCTTTCGGAGATTTTTTCGCCGGTTTTTCTTCCAGACTGGCGACGGACAGTTGTGCCTGCGCTACCTGCTCCAGATAGGCTTTTGCTTCTTCTTCGGTCGCAAAAGGCGCGGTGCGCTTGACGTCAATGGTGCCGACGACCTTGCCTTGCGCATCCAATAAGTCCAATTGCCCCTGAAGACGGAAAACAAAGTCCGACTCGAACGCATTGATTTCACGTTCACGTTCGACGATCAAACGAACGGCAACAGACTGCACCCGTCCGGCAGACAGCCCGGTACGAATTTTCTTCCACAGAATTGGTGACAACTCGAAACCGACAATACGGTCGAGAATCCGTCTCGCCTGCTGGGCTTCGACCAGATCCATATCGACGGTACGGGGTTCGGCGATGGCCTTTTTAATCGCCGACTGGGTAATCTCGTGAAACACGATGCGCTTGGTACTCGCAACATCCAATCCGAGTGCTTCCGCCAGGTGCCAGGCAATGGCTTCCCCTTCGCGGTCCTCATCCGTCGCCAGCCAGATGGTGTCGACCTGTTTCGCCAGTTTCTTCAGCTCTGTGACCGTTTTCTTCTTGTCCGCCGAAATCTCGTAATTCGGAGCGAAACCGTTGGCGATATCAATCCCCATCCCCTTTTTCTGGATATCGCGAATATGACCATAGCTGGACCTGACGGTAAATCCTTTACCCAGATACTTCTCAATGGTTTTCGCTTTAGCGGGGGACTCCACGATCACTAAATTTGTCATACGAATCTTCTCAAACCTGTCTATTTATTAGAGTGCAAAAAAAGAAAATTAAATGCAATGTTTAATTTGTGCGTTAAAAAAATTAGCGTATTCTAATATTAATTTCGCTTAATCTTTTGATTTTTTTATCAATTTCATTTTACGTGAGTTCGGCCAACGAAAATCGGCCCCATCGGATCGACAGAAAACGAGGTTATCATTTGAAAAGAGAGAAGAGTAACGGAAGCCGTCGGTAAAAGTCAAAAAAGAAATGCGGAGGAAACTATCGTAATCGACGCCAACGGCCGGCAGACATCGCTTCGATTCGGCCGCTCACTTCCAACATCAGCAGTTGACTCTGGATTTCGGAAACCGGCCATTTACTCAACACTGCCAATTCATCCAAACCGATCGGTTCGAATTCGATCCACTTCAAGAGTCCTTGCCCTTGCGAAGCTTCTTCGTCTGATACAGACGCCGACTCATAAACAGCGGACGGCCGTTCATCGAAAGACAGTTCCAGTATCGAGGACAGTTCTTCCAGAACATCCTGACCGGACTCCACCAGTTTCGCCCCTTGGCGGATGAGCTGATGACAGCCTTTGGAATGCGGGCTGTTGATGGAACCGGGTACGGCGAATACTTCCCGTCCCTGCTCCATCGCCAAACGAGCCGTGATTAAAGATCCGCTTTTCAGTGCCGCTTCCACCACCAGCACTCCACTACTTAATCCGGAGATAATGCGATTTCTTTCGGGAAACTGGTGCGCCAAAGGCTTGGTGCCTAATGGATATTCGGACACAATGGCGCCGGCTTCACTGATCTGATGTGCCAAAGCCCGATTGGACGCGGGATAGACCCGATCCAACCCGGTTGCGACCACCGCGATCGTACTCCCCTGTTCCGACAAACCGGCTTTGGCGCCGCCTTTCAATGCGCCTTCATGGGCAGCCTGATCAATGCCTGAAGCCAGTCCGCTGGTAATGGTTAAGCCAACGCTCGCCAAATGGGAAGCGAAATCCTGAGCAATCGCTTTACCGTATTTGCTGGCACTTCGACTGCCGACAATGCCCAGTTGAGGTTCGGACAGCATGGCCACCTCTCCCAACACATATAATAATATAGGCGGATCGGAAATCTCCGCCAGTAACGACGGGTAATCCGAGTCTGCCAATGTCAAAATCGAATGATGCGGCTGCGCTGACCAGCTCAAGGCTTCATTGAGCTGAGCATCAAGCGTTTCCGCAAACAGGCGTTCGAGCTGGCGTTCAGTCAGAATGCCGCTACGCTCCCAAGCAGCTTGACCGGCTTCTACGGCGCTCGCCAGAGAGCCAAAGTATTGTCGAATGTCTTCGAGTTGATGAGCGCGCACTTTCGCGAAGTGCAGCCTGAGATAGATGTCGGTTTGTTGTTCGTTAGACATGTTTTGTTCGGAACTTCTTGTTCGGTTAATCGAGCCTTCCACGCTTTTTGCATTTGCGAACCATACAAAGCGCGCTTGCGATACGCTATAATATTGAACCAAATAATCTTTAAAACTCAAACAAGTATAACGAATTATGACGCCTCTAGATATTGTTCTCTACCCGGATGAAGGCTTAAGAGAAGTTTGCGCGCCGATTCCGGAAATGTCAGACAGAATCGACAAGCTGATCGATGAAATGTTTTATACCATGTACGACGCCCCCGGAATTGGCTTGGCTGCACCGCAGGTTGCGGTCCAGGAAAGACTGATTGTCGTCGATGTCTCCGAAACCAACGACCAGCCCATTGCACTGATCAACCCCGAAATTGTCCAATCGGCCGGAAAAATCACCTGGGAAGAAGGCTGTTTGTCTATTCCCGGCGTTTATGCCAAGGTGAACCGTCCGTCGGAAATTCTGGTGCGTGGCATGGACCGTGACGGCAAGACCATCGAGTTCGAAGCACAGGACTTGTTAGCGGTCTGTATTCAACATGAAATCGACCATTTAAACGGCAAATTGTTCATCGATCATTTGTCCGGTTTGAAGCGCACCCGGGCGATCCAAAAGTACAAAAAAGAACAAGCAGAAGCCAATGAGCGCTCCTGAGTCCAATTTAACATATTTAGGCCATTCACTCTGATGTCGACCCCTTTAAGAATTATTTTTGCCGGGACACCGGACTTTTCGGTTCCGCCGTTGCAACGCCTGATTGACTCCGAACATGAGGTCGTTGCCGTCTATACCCAGCCTGACAGGCCTGCCGGCCGAGGTCGAAAATTGACGGCGAGTCCGGTCAAACAAACGGCAGAGGCGCATGGCATTCCGGTCTATCAACCTGTTTCACTTAAAGATGCCGACGCTCAACAAGCCATCCACGCGCTGAATGCCGACGTCATGGTGGTGGTCGCCTACGGCTTGATCTTGCCCAAAGCCGTGCTCGAGATGCCTAAATATGGTTGTTTCAATATCCATGCATCGATTTTGCCTAGATGGCGAGGGGCTGCCCCGATCCAACGCGCGATCGAAAGCGGCGACGCCGAGACCGGCGTGACCATTATGCAAATGGATGTCGGCCTCGATACCGGCGATATGCTGACCGTACTGAAAACGCCGATTGAACCGGAAGACACCGCGCAGACCCTACACGACCGTTTGAGTCAGTTGGGCTGTGAGGCATTAATGACGACGCTGTCGGAACTTCAAAACGGGCAGCTTCAGCCAGTCAAGCAGGATGAAACTCAAGTCACCTATGCCGAAAAACTCAATAAGGCGGAAGCGGAAATCGACTGGCAACAGGATGCACCAACGCTGGTACGAAAAATCCAGGCCTTTAACCCCTGGCCGGTTGCGTTCACCCAGTATCTGCAGCAGCCGCTACGGCTCTGGCAGGCGCGACTGGTTTCGTCAATCCAAGACAATCATCTGCCAGGCAGGGTGCTGTCGGTAGACAAACAAGGAATAACGGTTGCCACCGGCAAAGGCACCCTGCTGATTACTCAGCTTCAACCCTCCGGCAAAAAAGCCATGTCGGCTTATGATTTCGCCCAAGCGCGCAATCTGGCCGGCGAAGTGCTGGGGTAAATAAACGATGTCAAAAACTCCAGCCAACGCCCCCATCAACCCCCGCTTTATTGCACTGAAAATTTGCCTGAGCGTCATCGAGCACGGCCGCTCGCTGAGCCAGGCACTTCAGGAAGGGCTGGCGCAGTTTCAGGATCGCCGTGAACGTGCGTTCACCCAAAACCTAGTGTTGGGCACGCTTCGTTGGCAAGACAGGCTGGAAGCCATTCGAGCCCAATTATTGAAAAAACCTCTTAAAGCCAAGGATGAAGACATCAACCAGTTGATTTTGCTCGGGCTTTACCAAATCCTCTATATGGACACGCCG
>JAWVWZ010000134.1:0-4476 GCA_033723505.1 Hydrogenovibrio sp. | reverse complement strand
TCTGTTTCCGCAATTCGGGACACGGCAATCGATTTTGCAAACCAAGCCTGAAACCTATTTAACGTTGCCGTATTATTTCAATATCGCTCCCGAAGTCGACGACACTCTATCGATCACGGCCATGGATCGTCGCGGGCTGATTCTCGGCAATGAGTTTCGCTACCTTCAACCAAACCATAGCGCGACACTGACCACCCATTTCCTCAATGACAATATTGCCGCCAACCAGGGTCTGGCCTATCTGGACAGCACCGGCACCCTGCAATACACCGACCCGATAAAACAACGCTGGGATGCCAAATTAGAAGCCGGACAGCACTGGGCACCAGGATTGGACAGCAACATCCTCTGGCGCGAAGTTTCCGATGAAAACGTCTATACCGACCTGCCAATCGAACCGGCGCTGGATACCGCAAGCTACACTGAAAGACACATAAAGCTCACTTATCAACACGACGATTTCAATGCACATATTACCGCGCTCGACTATTTAAGGCTGCGTAAAAATGCGCCTTACAACTACGAAAAGCGGCCGGAAATCGGCCTCAATTACAGCCATTACTTCAATCGCGGTGCTTTAAACCACTTCGGTACGGACATTCGCGCCGAAGCGACTGAATTCGAAGTTTCCTACGCTGCGAATCATGGAAGACCGGAAGCCTTGCGAACCTATGTCTCGCCATCAATCAACTACTCGCTGCTCAAGCCCTATGGACACCTAAAAACAGAAGTCATCGCCAATAAGGTCCATTATCGAATGCAAAACAACGGCTACAATACCACCGGCGCCGACGAGCATGACCTCACCGTGCCCCAGTTCGCACTCAACGGCGGGCTCGTATTCGAGCGGAATCTGGCGTTTAACGGCCATGAGGTCATACAAACCTTGGAACCTCAACTACAGTACCTGTTCATTCCCTATCAGGATCAGTCCAATATCCCCATTTTCGATACCGGCGTGAAAAGCCTTGATTTCACCAACCTGTTTGCTTACAACCGTTTTTCTGGCTACGACCGTATCGGCGATGCCAATCAGCTTTCGGCGGCTTTGACCACCAGATTCCTAAAAGCCGACGGAACGCCGATTGCAGAAGCCGGACTGGGGCAGATTTTCTACTTGGCAGATCGCAAGGTTCAACTCTCGGGCACCACTCCCAGCACCAACAAGGTCTCCGACTATTTCGTCAAGCTTGGTTTTACTGCCAACCGCTTTACGTTTGCGTCGACCAGCCAGTATTCTTATCGAAACTATGAACTGACCAACGCCAATAGTCGCCTGAAACTGGACCTAACACCAAGGTTTAAGTTTCTGCTGACAGATACCATCCAAAACAACAATCTTCCCGGTGAAAAAGAGGATCTGGCCGCCGGATTCAACTGGCATATCAATCATAAGTGGACACTGGGCAGCTACTGGAATTATGATTTCACCGCCAACAGAAAAACCGAAGTCAACTCTGCGATACGTTATGATAGTTGCTGCTGGGCCAGCGAACTTTCAGTTAAGGAAGCACAACTGGCAAGCGGGCTGTATAATTACAGCGTTCAATATGTTATCGAATTCAAAGGTTTGAGTTCTGTGGGCACGCCATTTAAAAAATACTTAACGGATAAACTGAATTTCTAATATGACTTCTTTCAAGCTTTCTGTCGCGTTTAATCTTCTGCTGATCATTGTTTTCAACTTAATGCCGGTCACGGCTAATGCGGAAGAACAAGGCAAACTACTGGATCGGATCGTCGCCATCGTCAACGATGAAATCATTCTGAAAAGCGAACTGGACCGCCAAACTCTTCAGGCAGTCAAGGAATTACGCGCTCGACACGTCACTTTGCCCGATGAAGACCAGCTCCAACGAAAAGTGCTGGACAAAATGATCATGGAAAAACTGCAGATGCAGAAAATCAAAGCACGCGGTTTGCAAATACAAGATGAAGAACTGCTGACGCAAATCCAGCAAATCGCCAAGCGCAACAACCTGACGGTTTTGGAGCTCCGAGACAGGTTGAATCTGTCTGAACCGGACGGATTCAAACACTTTAGAGAGAATATCCGCCGTCAAATGCTGTTCCAAAAACTGCGTCAGGTGGAAGTCCTTGCCAAGACACAAGTCACTGAAGACGAAGTCACCAATTATCTGCAACGCCAAAAACTGGTGCAGAATAATTCGGAATACCATCTGGGACATATCATGGTCGGATTGCCGGAATCGGCGACCCCAGCGCAAAGAGATGAAGCAAAACAAAAGGCGCAGACCATTCTCGACAAACTCCGTGAGGGCGAAGACTTCAGTCAGATGGCGGTCCGCTACTCCGAAGGGAGCAAGGCATTGAACGGCGGTGACCTCGGCTGGCTGACACCCGACCAGATCCCGACTTTCTTCGCTCAAACCATCGACAACCTGAAAGTTGGCCAAATCAGCAATCTGATTCGTAGCCCGGTTGGTTATCACATCATCAAATTGCTCGGCAAACGCGACAAAAACAGCGAACTGGTCAAACAATATCACCTGTATCGCTTCATTCTGCTGTCCGAAGGGGCGAAAAAACAGGCTACGCCGCCTAAAGCCCTCGTTCAGCTGGCACAACAAATCAAAAGCCTGGCCGACTTTAAACGCCTGAATGAAAAATATTCCGACATTCCAGCTTCGGTCAACGCACACGGCAACCTTGGATGGCAAACCATTCAACAAATGCCATTGTCCTATGCACAAGCACTGGCCGATGTTAAACCGGGCCAGGCTGCCAAACCTTTTGCCACCGATCAAGGCTGGGTCATGCTCTACCTTGACGGCGTCCGCGAACAAGACCTGAATGCCGCCAACAAGCGTAAGCAGGCAATGGAAGCCTTGAGAATGAAAAAAGCGAATGAATCCTACGAAATCTGGCTCAGACGTCTCAAAGACGATGCTATTATCGATATCCGCTTGAAACAACCGTCCGATTCAAAGGCCTCCTGATGTCAGAGATCAAACGTTTAGTGGTCACCTCGGGTGAACCGGCGGGCATTGGCCCGGAACAGATCGTTCAACTGGCACAGTATGCATACGATTTCGAGTGGGTGGTGATTGCCAATCGCACCCTGCTGGCACAACGTGCCCAGCAGATCGGCCAGCCAATCGATATCGTTGATTTCGATGCTTCCCAACCGCCGAGTCCAAATCTGCCAGGCAGGGTCAAACTCATCGATCTGCCATTGGCGAAACCATCCATTCCCGGACAATTGGAAGTGGCCAATGCCGACTATGTTTTAACCATGCTTCACACTGCAATCGACGGCTGCATGAGCGAACAATTCGATGGTATGGTCACCGGACCGATTCACAAGGGCATCATCAATGAAGCCGGCTTAAAGTTCACTGGCCACACGGAGCTTCTGGCGGAAGCCAGCGGTACCGATCAGGTCGTGATGATGTTGGCGACCCCTGGGTTGAGAGTCCCGCTGGTAACAACCCACCTGCCTTTAAGAGACATTGCCGATGCCATTACGCCTGCCCTGCTGGAGAAGGTGATTCGCATTTTACATGATGCTTTACAAAATCAATTCGGCATTGCCCATCCAAAAATCTTTATTATGGGTCTCAACCCCCATGCCGGTGAAAACGGCCACCTCGGCACCGAAGAAATCGAAGTCATCGATCCGGTTATCGAACGCCTCAAACAACACGGGATGGACCTGGTCGGCAGTTTACCGGCAGATACGATTTTCAGCCCGGGCAATATCGAACAGGCCGATGCCTTTCTGGCGATGTACCATGATCAAGGGCTGCCGGTTCTGAAATATGTCGGGTTCGGCAAAGCCGTCAACGTAACCTTGGGGCTGCCGTTTATTCGGACTTCCGTCGATCATGGCACTGCTTTGGACATCGCCGGCACCGGCATGGCGGACACCAACAGCTTCCAATACGCGATGCAGGTGGCGCTGGAAATGACTGCCGGCAAAGGAAACGAACGATGAGTTCCAGCCACAAACATAAAAAACGCTTCGGCCAAAACTTTCTCAATAACCCGAGGGTGATCGACCAGATCGTGGCAGCGATCGCCCCTAAAAGCCATCAGCATCTGGTCGAAATTGGGCCGGGAGAAGCGGCATTAACGGCACCACTATTGGCATCTGTCGAAAAACTCGACATCATTGAAATTGACCAGGATCTGATTGGCCCCTTGACGCAAAGATTCGGTACGATGCCAGCCTTCCAGCTTCATCATACTGATGCCTTGACTTTCGATTACGCCAGCCTAGTTGATGACACTGAACAGCATCGCGATCCTGCCCCCTTGAGGATTGTCGGCAATCTTCCTTACAATATATCCAGCCCGCTGCTGTTTCATTTATTGGAATTTGCCGACCTCATCCAGGACATGCATTTCATGTTGCAAAAGGAAGTGGTTGATCGCATTACCTCGGAACCGGGCGTTAAAGCCTATGGTCGGCTCAGCGTGATGATGCAGTATGCCTGCTCTACCGAATATCTG
>JAWVWZ010000133.1:0-4553 GCA_033723505.1 Hydrogenovibrio sp. | reverse complement strand
TTTGATGGAGAGAACATTATGAACCGTTAATCCGTATTTCAAACAATGGACTCCGCCGGAGTTCTCGGCGACATTGCCACCAATGGAACAAGCTACCTGTGAGGAAGGATCTGGGGCATAATATAAGTTATGGGATTCGACGGCTTGGCTGATGGAGATGTTGCGAACGCCCGGTTGAACCACCGCGGTTCTGGCAAGCGGATCGATTTCAAGAATCTGGTTCATTTTGGTCAAGCCCAAAACAATGCCGTCTTTCAAAGGTAGGGAACCACCGGAAAGCCCTGTGCCCGACCCTCGGGAAATGACGGGCGTTTGGTGTTTTCGGCAGATGGCCAGAGCGGTTTTGACTTCTTCCACCGATTCGGGGAGGACGACCGCCAAAGGCTTTTCACGGTAAGCAGACAGCCCGTCGCATTCGAAAGGGGCTTTTTGTTCATTATCCGTAATGACTTTTTCGCTCGAAAAGCTTTTTAATAATTCTTGAACAACATTCATTTTTGCAATTATAATTGACCTAAATCAATTTTTAATCATTTTTTTAGCAAAATTTTAAGGAAACACTTGCATGCAATCATTCAATCCACCAGTTCGTACGCTGATGGGGCCTGGCCCGTCGGATGTTCACCCGAGAATTTTATCTGCGATGGCCAGACCGACTATCGGTCATTTGGATCCGGCTTTTGTTGGCATGATGGACGAGGTGAAGGCGCTTTTAAAATATGCTTTCCAGACCGAAAATGAAATGACGATGCCGGTTTCGGCACCAGGGTCTGCAGGGATGGAGACTTGTTTTGCCAATCTGGTCGAGCCGGGCGATGAAGTCGTGGTCTGTATCAATGGTGTGTTCGGCATGCGTATGAAAGAGAATGTCGAGCGAGCAGGCGGTGTTTGCATTGAGGTACACGATGACTGGGGGAAAGCCGTTTCTCCGGAAAAACTGGAAGCCACATTGAAGGCTAATCCGGATGCCAAAATCGTTGCATTTGTTCATGCCGAAACGTCGACAGGGGCGTGTTCCGATGTGAAAACCTTGTGCGAGATCGCTCGCCAGCATGATTGTTTGACCATTGTCGATGCGGTGACGTCACTGGGTGGCGTCGAGTTGCGCGTTGACGAATGGGGAATCGACGCCATTTATTCCGGTACCCAAAAGTGCCTTTCCTGTACACCGGGGCTTTCACCGGTCAGCTTCAGTGAGAAAGCGTTGGAGAAAGTTCGTAACCGAAAAACCAAAGTACAAAGTTGGTTTTTGGATTTGAATCTGGTCATGGGGTACTGGGGACAAGGAACCAAGCGTGCTTATCATCATACCGCACCGATCAATGCACTTTATGCGCTGCATGAATCCTTATTGATGCTGAAGGAAGAAGGGTTGGAAAATGCTTGGGCCCGTCATGCCGCCATGCACGAAAAGCTAAAAGCAGGCCTGACCTCTCTGGGCATTAAATTTGTGGTGGATGAAGCGATTCGCCTGCCGCAGCTTAACTCGGTCTGGATTCCGGAGGGAGCCGATGACGCGGCGGTTCGTTCGGAGTTGTTAAATAAATACAATCTGGAAATTGGTGCCGGACTCGGCGACTTCGCCGGTAAGGTCTGGCGTATCGGCCTGATGGGCTTCTCGGCCAAGGAAGAGAATGTACTCTTTTGTGTGTCGGCCCTCAAAGAAGTTTTGGGCAAATAATTTTCAGTCAAGGCCACCTTCGGGTGGCTTTTTTTATGGGGGCGTTCATGAGTCGATTACCTCAAACTTTAAAGGCTTGGCAAACCCCTGAATTCAAGCAAATCGCCAAAGAAGAAATTGAATCGCTGGAGGCAAAACATTTGCCTTTGCAGGCAGGGTTGTCGCACAGCAGTTATGCTTTGGAAGACTTCTATGTCATGGTTTTGTCCGCCGAGGAAATGGCAGAATGCCTGAAACTCAAAATCGGTGTGTTTTATAGTGGCATTATTGCTGGTTGCAGTTGTGCCGATGATCCTTCCCCTGTTGATGAGCAAACCGAATACTGTGAGTTGTGGGTTTCGATTGATAAGTCGGATGCGTCCGCTCACTTTGAATTGGTGCCGGTTTTATCATGAATCCGTCATGAAAGAAAACTAATCGATACGCAAAAATAGTTGATTTGGATCATTTTTCTTTTTGGTGCTAATATAGCTGTTATATCCGGGTTATTATTTCAAAAGTTTTCATCCCACTATGAACAAGCAAGATTTTTTTATCGGTAGACAACCTATATTGGACAGAAACAGCCAGATTTATGGCTACGAATTACTGTTCCGTGGTGGGTACGACCCGAATGAGGCGGTATTCGATTCTGCCGAAAGTGCCACGGCAGAAGTCATTCATAATTCCATGATGGGGCTTGGCCTGGAAAATATCGTCGGAGATGGTCTGGCCTTTATTAACTTTCCGCAAAATTTCTTTCTCGACACTGCCGATCCGTGTTTTTCAAATAATCGAATCATTATCGAGGTTTTGGAGGATGTTGAACCGACGCCGGAAGTGATTGACGGGATTCGTGCTTTAAAAAAACAGGGCTACACGATCGCACTGGATGATTTTATCTTTAAAAAACGCCTGATTCCGTTGATCGAATTGGCCGATATCATCAAGTTCGATATTCAGTATGTGAAACCGGAGAATATCCGACCGCTTTTTACCAAGGTCAGGCAAGTCGCTGACGTTCAGATCATCGCTGAACGAGTCGAGACCAAAGAAATGTTCAACGCCTGCAAGGAAGCGGGTGCGGACTTGTTTCAAGGCTATTACTTTGCGAAACCGGAAGTGATTTCCGGTAAAAAAATGGAGTTGTGTCGACAGAATTTAATGCTGCTCCTGGAGCAAATCGCCAACGAAAATGTCTATCTGGGAGACTTGATTGAGGTGGTGGCCAGAGATGTGGGGCTGACCCACAAACTGCTGAAAATGGCCGAGCAGTATCGTTCCCGAAATATGCCTGAGTTTTCGAGTCTGAAAGAAGTCATGATGTTGTTCGGTTTGAAACGCGTGCAGTCCTGGGCAACGATGCTGTCGCTTTCGACGGTCGATGATGTCATGCCGGAAGTGTTTAATATCGCCCGAACGAGAGCGGTCTTTATGCGCAGTCTGGCAAAGCATGAGAATCTACCTGGTGTTGATAGCTTTTATTTGGCGGGATTGTTTTCTCTGCTTGATGTCATTATGCAGCAAGAGTTGAAAGCCGCATTGGAAAACTTACCGATTAACGATCAGATCAAGTGTGGTATTTGTGACGGTAAATATGAATACGGTAAGCTGTTAGGCATCGCAAAGCAATTCGAGACGGCGACGGCCGAAAATGTCGATCCCGATTATTCGAAACTTTATTTTTCCGCTTTGTCCGAAGTCAATCAGCTTCAACCGCTGATTTAATCTGTCAGCGCCCGAGTTTTGCTCCTAATCCATTTTAACGACAATGTCTTCGAGAGAATTGGCACAAACCTGAAACCGTTTGCCTATCTCTTTGAGTTGCTGTAACAGTTCGCGTTGCACAAACATTTCTTGAAGGTTGTTATGCTTCGATAAGATGGCCATTTTCTCTACATACATTTCTACCAACAATTCATAACTGTCTCGGACTTGTTGCGCATCCACGGCAACTTGTTGTGATTGTTTCGTCCCCAGTTTATTGAAGCCTTCGGCCAGATAGTTGGCACTTTGTGTTAATTGGAAGAAAATGACGCCATAGCCATTGTGCAGGGTTTTGATTTCATAGGCTTTGGCTTCGATAATAAAATGACGGATGCTCACGGCGAGCCAGTCCAGTTGGCTGATTACCCTGAAGATCGACTCTCGATCAATAGGTGTGATGAAGCTGTTGAGCAGCTCGTTCATGTTTGCCTCTTTGATTTCCTGAGCACGGTGCTGGTCGTCGATAATCGCCTGGCAACTGCTTTCATCGCCATTGATAAAGCAATCATGCAAATCCTGAGTGATTTTTTTAATGCTTTCCGCGTGTTGCTGCATACCTGTGAGGAAGTCGGTTTCCTTTGGCAGAATATATTTTTGCAGTAAGGATTTCAGCATATCAGTCTCCTAGTAACTGGATGAGAATCAATGTGTAGCTTGCCCCCAGTGCCATAGAAATCGGGACATTCAAAAACCATCCCGATATGATGGCGCCGGCTTTCCGCCAATTGACATGTTTGGGTTTTTCAGCGGCACCGTTGCCTAATAGCGTAACCGTTACCACCTGGGTTGTCGATGTCGGCGCACCGATGGCAGTCGCTAAGGTGTTGACCAGAGAGGCGCTCAATTGGTTTGCAACCGAATGGATGATACGAATTTTATAGAGCTCGAATCCGAGTGTCTTTATGATCCGCCAGCCGCCGAACACGGTACCGAGCGTAATAGCACTTGTGCAGAGTAAAATGGCCCAAAGAGGAATGGAGAAGTGTTCAGTTTCCCCGGTCGCAAGTAACATCATTCCGATGATTGCCATGCCTTTTTGCGCATCATTGGCGCCATGGGAAAAGCCTAGCCAGGCCACACTAAAATATTGCGATGCCACAAACAGGCTTCGGACTTTCAAAGTGAA
>JAWVWZ010000132.1:0-4586 GCA_033723505.1 Hydrogenovibrio sp. | reverse complement strand
GGCGGCACCCTGACCATTGAGTGGGATGGTGACCCAGCTCATCCGGTGTGGATGACCGGACCGGCGGTGATGGTGTTTGATGGTGAAATCGATAGAGGGGAGCGTTGAGTATGTCGAGTCTGATCAATGACATCCATGCCGAAGATGTGGCCAACTACCTCAATCAGAACCGCACCTTTTTTCATGTGTTTCCGAACCTGCTGGACGAACTGAGTTTGCCGCATCCGAAGACCGGTGAAGAGATTTCTTTGCTGGAAAGACAGGTGTTTCAATTGCGCGAGCAGCGCGATAAATTACAGGTCGAAATCGCGACTTTGAAGGACATCGCCGGTGAAAACGGGAAGCTGTTGCATAATGTCTATCAATTATCCAATGCCTTGTTGGGCGCGGAAACCGACCAAAAGGCGGTGGACGCCGTCTATCGGGTGATGGAAGACGTCTTTCAGGTTGAATTTGTCTCGTTGATGACCTGGGAGTTGCCATCAACCAGTATTCATGGCATGAACCAGCTCGGTATCAGTCAGAACTGGTCGGAGACCCTCAAAGAGACTCTGGTGGTCGGCAAGCCTGCCTGTGGACTGGTCGAAAATGAATGGCAGAAAGGGTTGTTTGCCACATCTGAAAAAATGGCCTCGGTCTGCCTGATTCCGTTGGGCAGCCATCGGATTTGGGGGGTTCTGGCACTGGGCAGTACCGGTGACCGCTTCAAGCCGGATCTGGGAACCTATTTCCTAGAAGTGATGGGGGAAATGGTCACCCAGCGTTTGAATCGGCTGTTTTGATCAGTCGAAAAAGCGGGTAAAGGCTTCGACAGGCTCTCTCGGCGTGCGGTATTGGTTGACCGGATGGTCGAGGTCCTCGTAACCGATGGCCATGCCGCCGACCAACTTCAAGGCATCGTCATATCCCAGTGTTTGTTTGACCAGATTCGGGAATTCTCCCAATGCACCCTGCGGGCAGGTCGCCAGGCCTTTTTCAATCGCCAGTAACATGATGTTTTCGAGAAACATTCCGTAATCCAGGTAAGAGCCGGTTTCCAGACTGTCGTCGATAAAAAAGAACAGCATGGCCGGCGCACCGAACGCCGCATAGTTTGCACGCCACTGAGCGAGACGTGCGTCTTTGTCTTCCTTGGTGATGTTCAGGGCGCCATAGAGTAATTTGCCTGTTTCCACCCGTCGTTGCTTATAGACCGATTTCCACTCTTGCGGGTAATAATGATATTCCATGCCTTCGGTTTGTCCTTGCTGGAACGCCTCGATCATCGCCTCGCTCAGCGTTTGCTTGGTTTTTCCAGTCACCACGGCGACCTGCCAGGGTTGCATATTGACGCCTGAAGGGGCGAAACGTGCCTGATTGAGTACGTCATGGATCAGTTGTCTGTCGACGGGTTTGTCCAAAAAAGCTCTGACGGAATGGCGTTGTTCAATACTTTGAGTGACGGTGGTCATAGCGACTCCATATGGTTTTCGAGAGAAAATCCTACAGATATTTCCTCGAGTGAATGAATTTTGATTACAATTTAATCATCGTATTTTATCCAAATTGGAAGGGATTTGCCGAGTGAGTGCATTCAACCAGTTTGTCAGTCATCTAAAGCTTGCCAATAAATCGCCTCATACACTGAGTAATTATCAGCGGGATCTGTTTGCTTTTCTGGCGTTTTACCGGGGTGAATTCCTGGCGGAGGAAATCGAGCAGGCCTCGCAGGCCGAAGCCCAGTTTCTCGCGGATTTTACCGGCTGGCAACAAATCGATATCAATGTGATTCAGGCTTATGTCGCCTACCGGATGCAACAGGGTATTTCCGCCAGAACCATCGCACGTCAATTATCGGCAATTCGCGCCTTTTACCAGTTCTTGATCGAAGAAGGCCTTGCCTTTTCCAATCCGGCCAAAGGGGTTAAAGCCCCCAAACAGCCAAAGCCTCTGCCGAAAAGCCTCGATGTCGACCTGACTCGGCAGTTGCTGGAACAGCCCTTGGAAACCTGGCAGGACATTCGTGATCAGGCCATTTTCGAGTGCCTTTACTCGGCAGGGCTGCGTGTGTCGGAGCTGGCGGATTTAGACATCTCTCCCGGTTTGGATCAGATGGATGACGGCTGGATTCGCGTCATCGGAAAAGGCGGCAAAGAACGCCAGTCGCCTTTGGGATCGAAAGCGGTGGCAGCGCTCAAATCCTGGTTGGTGATCCGTCCGGAGCATGCCAAGGCTGATGAATCGGCGGTGTTTGTCAACCGATTCGGCAACCGTTTGAGTGTGCGAAGCATTCAGCAGCATTTGGACAAGCGGACGCTGCAAGCAGGGTTGCCGACGAAAATGTCCCCGCATAGATTGCGACATGCCTGTGCCACGCATGTGTTAGAATCTAGCGAAGATTTAAGGGCGGTTCAGGAGCTGCTCGGACACGCTAATTTGTCGACGACGCAGATCTATACCAAGTTGGATCTGCAGCATTTGGCGACTGTCTACGACAAGGCGCACCCGCGTGCCAGAAAGCGCTCCAAGTAGCCCGATATTCCCGAATAAACAGACGAAGAGATCGTAAAATGAGTGAACAAACATTCCACGGAACCACTATCCTCTGCGCCAAGCGAAACGGGCAGATGGTGATCGGCGGTGACGGTCAGGTCACCCTGGGACATGTGGTCATGAAAGGCAATGCACGTAAAGTGCGTCGATTGTATAACGGCAAAATTCTGGCGGGTTTCGCCGGAGCGACGGCCGATGCCTTTACTTTGTTTGAACGTTTCGAAGGCAAGTTGCATACCCATAATGGACAGTTGATGCGTGCCGCGGTTGAAATGGCAAAAGACTGGCGTACCGACCGGGCTTTGCGAAAGCTGGAAGCGATGATGCTGGTCGCCGACGAGGACAATATGCTGTTGATTTCCGGTACTGGAGACGTCATCGAGCCGGCACATGATTTTATCGCCATCGGGTCGGGTGGAAACTATGCCCATTCGGCGGCACAGGCCTTGATGCAAAATACAGACTTGTCCGCGCGTGACCTGGTTGAAAAATCTCTGAATATTGCAGCCGATTTGTGTATTTACACCAATCATAATCTAACCATTGAAGAACTCTCCAAAGAAGAGGCATCATGATGAACGAAAATCAAACAACGGAGTCGACCCAAGTGGAAAAGCATGGTCATGCAGAAAGAATCTTTGAAAGTATCCTGTGGAACAGCCGGTTTGTCGTGCTGTTTGCGGTGGTTGCCAGCTTGATTATGGCATTCGGGATTTTTTACGTCACTTCGGTTGACGTTTATTACACTTTGGCGCATTTAACGCATTATGCTGAGCTCAATGATGCTGGCAGAGCCGAACTGAAGTCGCAAACGGTCGCCCATGTGGTGGGGTCGGTCGATGGTTTCCTGCTGGGCACCATTATGCTGATTTTCTCCCTGGGGCTTTACGAACTATTTATTTCCAAGATCGATGCGGCCGAAGGCAATAAGAGTTCAAGCAAGATTTTAATGATCAACTCACTGGATGATTTGAAAGACAAGCTGGCGAAAGTGATTTTGATGATCCTGATCGTCATGTTCTTCGAACAGGCGTTGTTCTTGAAGCCGACAGGACCGTTGGAACTGTTGTATTACTCTCTGGCGATTATGCTGGTGGCCTTAGCGCTTTATCTTTCTCACAAAGCTTACGAACACTAAGTCTGAATCCCCATAAAACCGAAATCTACCAGGCAGGGCGTTTGGTGGTTTCGGTTTTTTTATTCAACCGGATTGATCAGGGTCTGGTCAGGGAGAAAGCTTCGGAGGCATGGCTGTATTCATTGCCGCCGAGTTTGCCCACGGCCTGAAGGCGGTCAGACGGAATCATGCCGTTTTCCAGCAGGTTGTCATCGACATGGATGGCGACCACATCCAACAGCATTAATTTCCCGCCACCCGGTTGTTCCGACAGGGTCAGGATTTCTCTTAATCGGCATTCATAACGCACTTTGGCTTTGGCGACGCTTTTTGCCGCGACGACGGCACTGTCACAGGCTTCGATGCCGACCGCTTCAAATTCGCTGACATCCGCCGGAAAACCGGCACAGGTTGCATTCATCTGTTCCGCCATGTCTGCACTGACGATATTGATCACGCATTCTTCGGTCAGTTTGAGATTGCGCAGGGTGTCCTTGTCGGCTTCGTTTTGCGCATTGACCTGAGTCACCGTCAGAATTGGCGGATTGCAACTGGCGACACTGAAAAACGAATAGGGTGCCAGGTTGTCGACGCCTTGCTCGCTGCGGGTGCTGACCCAGGCAATCGGGCGGGGGATTATGCCGCCGACCAGCAATGGATACAGTTGTTGGGTGTTTAATTTGGCAGTATCGTAATTCATGATGACTCCTTATCCTTTTGGGGTGAGGGGAACCAGTTGGCGGTTTTCCCCGTCCAATAATAGACGGTTAATCCCAACCATTCTTTCCAGCCGGGTTCCAATGTTTTCAGATGATCGAACAAGTCGAAATTCCAGCTGCGAAGCGCATCGCTGTTGGAGCGGAAGTCCACTGGATAGGGGATGACATGAATGCCGAATTTACGTGCGATGCCAACCGATCTGGGCATGTGAAATGCC
>JAWVWZ010000131.1:0-4594 GCA_033723505.1 Hydrogenovibrio sp. | reverse complement strand
TGGCGGTGAAGAGTTTATTGTATTTGGCGAATGTGATGACCGACAGCAGGTGATTGATCTGTGTGAAAACTTTCGTCTTTCGATTGAAACCCAGTCGGATGCCTCAATTGATGTTGCCTTTACGGTGAGTCAAGGTATTACCTTTTCAGCCAAGGCTTTAAATGAGGCAATCTCCATTGCTGATCAGCATTTATATCAAGCAAAACAACGGGGTAGAAACCTGGTGGTTTACTAAAGAATTGCAATGTTGATATAATTAAACCGGTTATGAGGGAATAAGAGGAGGGCGTTATGGCGATTGCATTGAGCGGCTATTCAAGCGCGGCAAACCTTCTTCTGCCTCAAACTCAGTTGTCGACTTCTCCCAGTCGGCCCGTTATCGATAACGGCAATCCGTCTACGCCGTCTCAGAAGACAGCTTCTGAAAAAAAAGCGTCTGACACGTCTTCTAATTCCGGCAATCAAAGTTCATCTGACCAGGCAAAGGTGACTGCCACGATCGAGCAACTCAAAGCGCGAGATCGTGAAGTACGCCTTCATGAGATGGCACATTTGGCGGCGGCTGGAGGCTATGCTACCAGTAGCGCATCCTATAGTTATCAGGTGGGGCCTGATGGTCAGCGTTATGCGATCGGAGGCGAGGTCGGGATAGATACCTCGCCGGTGTCAGGCGACCCGGAAGCGACAATTCAGAAAGCAATGACGATTCAGCGAGCCGCACTGGCTCCTGCGAATCCATCCAGCCAAGATTATCAAGTACAAGCGCAAGCGGCGCAGATGGAAGCCCAGGCCAGAACGCAACTTTCGAGTGCCAAACAGTCTCTTTCGAAAGGGGAGAATTACCAAAGTACTGTCGCTGCAAAACCTAGCGATAAGATTGGTGAGGCAAATCCATCCCTGTCGGCACCTGGGAATTTATTGGGAAAGAAAGATTCCAGCGAAGCGAGCGCGGTGAATTTGCTCGCTTCCGCCAGAATGGATTTTGAACTGAGGTTAAGATTGAATTCTAAATCAGCGTAAAGTTATAGCTGACAGAAAGTTTGTTGCATGGATTCGAGAAGGTTAAGAATCTGACTGTCTCTGACTTTACAAAGAATTTTGCTGCCTTCTCGTCTCGAGACAATAATCTCTTTTTCTCTCAGAATGTCTATGTGCTGTGAAATATTGCTTTGAGTTGTACCGACTCTTGACACTATGTCCATGACAGGAAGTTCGTTATTACCTAGTACGCAAAGGATTTTTAGTCTTAAAGGGTGTCCCATTGCTTTTAGGGCTTTTGACGCCTTTTCAATATTTTCTTCCTTCATCGCCATCGGGCTGACTTCTTCCATCCGTTTTCACCACTTTTTAGATTAAATTTGAATTATTATAGCAATTCTAATTAAATACTTCCCTAAAGTCATCTAAAGTTACCTTATAATTGGAGGAAATTTTAGCTTCTCTTTGATGTGAGATGTCGTTTCTAAAATAAATAATGGAGTTGTTTGTGAAAGTTTCTTGGGCAAAAAAAAGTTTGTGGCTAAGCACCGGTGCCGTACTGGGTGCCTTTATTGTTCTGGCAACCAGTGTCTGGGCAGAAAACACCTCAGGTAAACAAGTAACTCCTACCGAACTGCAAGGGCAGTTGCCTCTTAAAGAGCTGCGATCTTTCGTTGAAGTTTTTGAACGCATTTCACAAGATTATGTTGAGCCAGTCGATGACAAGAAACTTCTGGAAGGTGCCATCAGCGGCATGCTTTCCAGTTTGGATCCCCATTCTGCGTATTTGTCTCCCGAAAACTTCAAGCAGATGGAAGAGCACACCACCGGAGAATTTGGTGGACTGGGCATGGAAGTCGGTTTGGAAAACGGTTTCGTCAAAGTGGTTTCCCCGATTGATGATACGCCGGCACAGAAAGCTGGCGTCAAGGCGGGAGACCTGATTGTCAAGTTAAACGATGACCCGGTGAAGGGTAAGACCCTGGCCGAAGCCGTCAAAATCATGCGCGGCAAGCCGGGTTCCAAAATCAAATTGACCATCATTCGTGAAGGCGTTGATAAGCCGATTGTATTGGAATTGACACGAGACATCATCAAGGTCACCAGCGTGAAGCAAAGATTGTTGACCGATGGTATGGGTTATGTCCGTATCAGCCAGTTCCAACTGAGAACCGGTCCGGATCTGATTAAAGCCATCAAGAAAATGGAAAAACAGAACAAGAAGCCTTTGAATGGGTTGGTGTTGGATTTGAGAAACAACCCGGGTGGCGTGTTGAGAGCCGCAGTGCAAGTTTCGGATGCGTTCTTGAATTCCGGTCTGATTGTATACACTAAAGGGCGAGTCAAGGATTCTCAGCTACGCTTTGAAGCTGAAAAAGGGGATATTCTTCACGGCAGACCGATTGTGGTGTTGATTAATGAAGGGTCGGCATCGGCATCTGAAATCGTTTCCGGTGCACTGCAAGATCAGAAGCGTGCTTTGATCGCGGGTCGAAACAGTTTCGGTAAAGGCTCGGTTCAAACTTTGATGCCGTTGAATAACGGTGGTGCGATTAAAGTGACGACAGCGCGTTACTATACTCCGAGCGGCCGTTCAATCCAGGCGAAAGGCATTGTGCCCGATGTCGAGATTGATCGAGTCAAGGTGGAAAAATTGAAAGCTTCCGAGTTGGGCAGAATCAAGGAAAAAGATTTGTCCGGTCATTTACAGAATGACACAAAATCTAAAGGAGATGCTTCTCAAATCAAAGATAATCTGGCCAGCCTGCTGTCCGATGACTTTGAACTTTATGAAGCATTGAGTTTGCTGAAAGGCATGTATTTTACACAACAAATGAAGCATAAATAATGTCTGATAAAAGAATCCTGGTACCACTGGCACAAGGGTGTGAAGAGCTTGAAGCGGTCACGATCATCGATTTGATGGTTAGAGCCGGTGTTGAAGTGGTGACGGCCAGTTTGGATCACCATAAAGTCATCACCGCGAGTCGAGGCGTTCAGCTGATCGCGAAGGTGTGCTTGGAAGATGTCCTTGATCAACGATTCGATATGGTCGTATTACCCGGCGGTTTGCCGGGCGCGGATCATTTGAACGAGGATGCGCGGATTCATCGTCTATTGCAAAAGACCGTGTCTGAGGGCGGCGTGTCTGCTGCCATCTGTGCTGCACCGAAAGTCTTGGCGACGGCTGGTCTATTGGATGATAAACGGGTAACAAGCTTTCCAGGACAGGTTGACGCCACCTCTGCGAAAGGCATGACTTACCTTGAAGATTCTGTGGTGGTTGACGGGCAAATTGTGACTTCCAGAGGCCCGGGCACGGCGATGGACTTTACTTTGACGTTGATTGAATTGTTGATGGGAGCCGAGAAACGTCAGCAGGTAGAGTCCGGCTTGATGCGTCCAACCCATTGAATTCAGTGGAGCTGCTCTTTTAGCAGGCGTTTGATCGCGCGAGCCAGCAATTTTGCCTGTTCGTCGGTGAGAGTTACCGAACGCTCCTCTCGCTGTTTCTCAAGCGCTTTCAATTGTTCGATCAGCGTTTGCTTGTCTTTATTATTTGCATCAACCATGCTTTTATTCTAATAGAAATCTACCAGGCAGGGGAAGGCTTCCAAATTACCTGGATTAATCACTTGATTAAATATCTCAATCAAAACACTATTTTTTTTGAAATAAAAACCTTTAAACTAGGTCTGGTATTATGAATTTCAGTAAAAGGAACTCAGGTGCCTGTCTAATCGACAGGTTTTCAAACCGGTTTAATGAGATAAATGGAGACTAACCATGTCTAAACAATCAAGAAGAGATTTTTTAAAGTTGGCAGGTGCCGCTGTCGCAACCACGATTTCGGGAAGTGCACTGGCGCAGGAAAACCCTTTTGGCCTTAAGAAGCTGGACGCCGGCTATGAGCAGGTCGCCGCGGCTGAAGGCAATTGCGGTGCGGCCATGCAGAAGAACGCACAAGGCAATTGTGGTGCCGCTATGCAAAAAACTCAGCAGATGTCGTGTGGTGCCGCTATGCAGAAGAATGGCCAGGGCAGTTGCGGTGCGGCCATGCAGAAGAATGCGCAAGGCAATTGCGGTGCAGCCATGCAGAATCAGGAAGCGATGCGTAAAACACAGGAAGGTCAGTGCGGCGGTAACCGCTAAATTGATGCAGGCGTGTCCATTAAAAGCCGCATTGCGGCTTTTTTAGTTTAACGGGACAGGGTAGGGAGTCTATGGTCAATACCATTCCTCAGAGTCGGATACAAGGGGTCGGATTAGGATTGAAGCGCCAATTCATGGACGAGATTCTATCGACGCCGGATTTCGAGATCGATTTTCTGGAAATTGCGCCGGAAAACTGGCTACAGTTGGGCGGTCCTGTAGGTCGAAAGCTTCAAATGCTGTCGGAGCAATTTCCTTTTACCTGTCATGGTCTCTCTTTGGACTTGGGAGGGCCTCACCCGTTGAACGAGGATTATGTTCGCCAGTTAAAAGATTTCTTTGAGACCCACCAAATTCGATATTACACGGAACACCTGAGTTATTGTGGCGATTCGGGACAGCTTTATGATCTGATGCCGATTCCTTTCACCGAAGAAGCGGTGTTCTATGTCGCCGATCGTAT
>JAWVWZ010000130.1:0-4611 GCA_033723505.1 Hydrogenovibrio sp. | reverse complement strand
GATTCACCACTTCCGAGACCCTCAGACCGGATGCATACATCAGTTCCAGAATCGCTTTATCTCGAATCCCCAGATCCGTGGTCAAATCCGGCGCTTCGAGCAATCGATCGACTTGAGACTCCGACAAAACCCGTGGAATACTTTTGATCATCTTCGGTGCTTTCAACAACGCGGTCGGATCCTGATCGATTAATTTCTGAGATAGAAGATATTGGTAAAAGCGTTTTAGAGAGGAGATTTGGCGCGCAACAGATTTAGCGCTTTTATTCTCATCCAATAGCGAGAATAAAAAGTCTTCCAATTGTTGGCGTGAGACCGGGAGAAAGTCCTCCACCCCTAACCCAGCCTGGCAGTTTTTCAGGTCACGCTGATAGGCCAAGACGGTATTTTCACTCAAGCCTTCATTAAAGCGCAGGTACTGCACAAAGGATTGGATCTGAATGGAGACGGCGGAGTGAGACATGGACGAACCCCCGGATATAAAAAAGGCACTCAATTGAGTGCCTTTTCAGAAAAGTCTTACTTAACTTTTTCTTTGATACGTGCCGCTCTACCAGATAGGTTACGTAGATAGTAAAGTTTCGCACGACGTACATCACCACGACGCTTCACTTCAACGGAATCGACCAATGGGCTATAAGTCTGGAATGTACGCTCAACACCTACACCATGAGAAATCTTACGAACTGTGAAAGAAGAGTTCAAACCACGGTTTTTCTTAGCGATGACAACACCTTCATACGCCTGCAAACGCTCGTTGCTACCTTCTTTTACTTTTACCTGAACAATTACGGTATCCCCTGCTGAAAAATCAGGCAGTTCCTTGCTCATTTGCTCTGCTTCAATACGTGCAATAATTTCGTTTTTCATTTTTAAAACTCTCTCATTTTGTCAAAGCGTTAATTTAATCGCTTTGAAATGATATCTATCCAACAATTCACAGTGAAACCTGCCAGAGGTTGAATCCAAATTGTCCGCGGCTATTTGTCTGCTTGCTTCGACAAATAAGCCGCATATAAATCAGGACGCTTTTCTTTCGTCCTCATTAATTTCTGCTCATGTCGCCAGGCATCGATCTTTGCATGATTGCCTTGCTGTAAAACTGCTGGAACCGTCATGCCGTCCACTTCAACCGGACGGGTATAGTGTGGGCAATCCAACAGACCATCCGAAAAGGAATCCTGTTCGGCTGACTGGTTGTGCCCCAATGCACCGGGTAACAATCGGATCACCCCGTCCATCAGCATCATTGCCGGCAGCTCACCACCACTGACAACAAAATCCCCCACACAAATTTCTTCGTCCACCTGAGACTCGATAAAACGTTCATCGATCCCCTCGTAACGCCCACAAACCAATGTCAGATTCGGCTTATCCTTCAGCTCGACCAACTTTTGTTGCGTCAGGGGCTGACCTTGAGGAGACAAATACACCACATAAGGTTTTTCGCCCAATTCCTCTTGGATTGCATCCACCGAATCTTTTAACGGCTGATAGATCATCAGCATTCCAGGGCCGCCGCCATAAGGGCGGTCATCCACTGTATGGTGGACGTCCGAAGTGAACTGCCTCGGGTTCCAGCTTTTGAATTGATACAGGTTCTGTTGCAAAGCCCTTCTGGAGACCCCCGAAGCGGTTATCGCCTCGAACATTTCCGGAAAAAGGGTAATCACATCAAAACGCATGGCTCAATTCTTTTTGAATGTTCAATCATTCGACGTCAGCGGAAGATTCATCTTCCAACTGCCAATCCACCTTGATTTGCTTATGATCGACGTCTACATCGATAATAAACTTATCCTCAACAAAAGGAATCAAGGTCGATCCTTGATCGGACTCCACTCTCAGCACATCATGTGCGCCGGTTTCAACCAGCGACGTGACTTTACCGAGAACGTCTCCTTCAAGGTTCGTGACCTGACAACCGATCAACTGTCGCCAGTAATACCCATCGTCCGCATCAGGCAACTGTTCCGGCAAGATCGCGATGTCGCACCCCATATACTCTCGTGCGATATCTCGATCATCAACTCCGGCCAGCCTGGCAACAATTGCTTTGCCGCCTTGCAATACCTGACCATCGGTCACGTCCATCGATTTCCATACTCCCTTATGCTTTACCAGCCAAGGAGAGTAAGTCAAAATATTTTCTCGGGGATCAGTATGGGAAAAAACTTTGACCCAACCTTTCACCCCAAATATGCCATTAATTTGGCCAACTATGAGCTTATCAGCGGTTTCGATTTCCATCTAAATAATCTAAATGATTATTTGCTTGAATCTTTAACCAGCTTTTTAACTCTTGGGCTCATCTGGGCACCTTGTGCAACCCAATGTTCGATTCTCGCCGTATCAAGACGAAGCTTTTCTTCTGCGCCTCTGGCCGTTGGGTTGTAGAAACCAACCTGTTCGATGAAACGACCCGTTGTAGATTTACGTTGATCCGCAACCATTAAACGGTAAAAAGGGTTCTTTTTGGCACCACCACGTGCTAAACGAATAACGACCATGATTTTTCTCCTATCTTGATCAGCGAAAGCAGGTAATCCTACTCACAATTTCTTCTAGTTTTATAAGCACTTAGCTTATAAACATTCCTAATGATATTTCAGTCCCTTACGGGAAAGCGGGGATTATAATTATTTTTTGGAGATAAATCAAACACTTTTTGCCGCCAACCTTAGACAAATCAACGACCGATCCACCCCTGCTGAAAAGAAATTCTGCTAGAATGGAATTCACTCGTCGTTCCGGGGCTAAAAACATGACGAAAATACTCGTGGTCGATACCTCTTCCGTCACCAGGGCCATGCTTAAAATGACGCTAGAACAGCTCAAGGACGTGCAAGTCGATACGGCCGCGCAGGTAGACGAAGCGCAAGCACTCTGTCGGCGACGCCCCTATCATCTCCTGATACTCGAATACCTGGTAGATAACCACACGGCAATTGAACTGCTGGAGTCATTGGAAAAAGAACACCTGCAAACCGACATACCGATTTTCATTCTTTCTTCCGAAAAAGACCTGACCTACAAAAAACAAGCACGGGAACACCATGTGTCTGCCTGGATCAAAAAGCCTTTTCAACCCAAATCTTTGTTAAATCTGGTTCAAACGACCTTACATCCCATTTCCGATGAAGCCTCACCGGATGAGGTGCCTACTCCTTAAGAAGCTTCTCGCCTTCGGCCTCTTCTATCAAGTGAGCAGGAATCTCTTTTTTGGTTTTGCCAGCCAATTCCTTCAACATTTCCGCCTGTCGCACCAGATTTCCATTACCTTGGATCATTTGTTTTCTAGCGGTTTCATAAGTACCAACGGCCGTGTTCAGTTGCTTACCGACCTTTTCAAAGTTCTCGACAAATCCGACAAATTTATCATGCACATCGGCCGCCTTGGCAACCAACTTCATCGTATGTTCGGAATGACGTTCATAGCGCCATAACTGCTCAATGGTCTTCAAGGTCGTAAACAAGGTGGTTGGGGTCACCACTGCCACTTTCTTTTCAAAAGCCGTTTCGAATAAGGAAGCGTCCTGCTCGATTGCCATCAGATAGGCTCCCTCGATCGGAATAAACATCAAAATGAAATCCGGCGCATTCAATTGCTCCAAGTGCTCATAACGTTTATTGGCCAGCGCACTGATATGGTTTTGCAGGCTCGCCAAATGCCGTTTCAAAGCACTCTTTTTGGCTTCCGGCTCCTCGGTTGTCAAAGCCGCTTCATAATCAAGCAGGGAAACCTTGGAGTCGATGATAATATGCTTATTCTCAGGCAAATTGATAATGATATCCGGGCGTAAGCGCCCCCCGCCATCTGCGGTAAAACTCTTCTCTCGGTCATATTCAATACCATCACGTAAGCCAGAAGCCTTCAACAACTTCTCCAGAATCATCTCCCCCCAGTTCCCCTGCATTTTCTGATCGCCTCTCAAGGCCTGGGTCAGATTCTTAGCTTCCAGACTCATCGACTGGTTCAACTCTTTCAAATGTTTCAGTTGCTCCACCAATGAAGCCCGGCCTTCCAAATCTGCTTTATGAGACGTTTCCACCTTATCTTTAAATTCGTTCAATGATCTTTGCAACGGACTCAAAAGGTCGTTCAGGGCTTCCTTGTTCTGACTGGTCAACTGCGCCTGCTTTTGCTCGAAAATCTGGCTCGAAAGCAGCTTGAACTCTTTTGAAAGCACCTCTTTCGCTTCTTCGAGCAATGCCAATTTTTCATGAAAAGATTTTTGATCGGCATTCAACTGGGTGCGCAATGCCGAAATTTCAGAAAGGTATTCCTCTTTTTGAGACTGCATCTCTCGAAGCTGCTCTTCTTGCGCTCTTTTCGCTTCGGTTATCTCATCGAATTGCTCTATCTTCAGAGACAACTGGAAATTTTCGCGCTCTAATTCATGACTGGTTGATTTCAATCTGAAATACAACACCGAAAACAGTGCCGTTGCGGAAGTCGCCACCCCTAATAGAATCTCAAAAATAATCAGCTTGTCCATCCATTCCTACTTTTATATCTCTGCTATAAAAAGAGGCGCTCCACCTAACGATTTGAAAGCACTTTTCTTTTTTTCGACGATTGATTGGACTCTATTTTAACAACTTCTGAGG
>JAWVWZ010000129.1:0-4677 GCA_033723505.1 Hydrogenovibrio sp. | reverse complement strand
TATCATGCGATCGGCTTGGGATTGGTCATCAGCGGCGTGATGATCTTAACCCTGAAAAAACCGGCCAAGATGACCGATCAGGGCTCATAAATATCGGCAACCCCTTCCGGCGGATGGCGATAGCGCTTGTAGCTCCATAGATACTGTGAAGGATTGATGGCGACACACTTTTCCACCCCCTTGTTCAGTGCGGTGGTTGCCACCAGTTCATCAGCGGAATCGATGCCTTCGTCGGCGGGAAAGATATGCAGATCATACCCCTGCCCATCCGCCAAACGTTCTCCGGCAATAAACAGCACATCGCATTTGGCTTTCGACGCCAGTTTCGACACCAAGGTCATGGTTCTTGCCGGATGTCCGAAAAAGGGCGCATAGATTCCGCCGGATTCCCCCGGATCTTGATCGGGTAAGATGCCGACCATTTTGTTTTGCTTGAGTTTCTGGAACATCAGGCGCACGCCTTTGATGTTTGTCGGCGCCGGCGTCGCACTGACACGCGAACGGATATTGGCGATAAAACGTTCGATCGACGGCACTTCCTGAGGCTGATAGAGAAAGGTGAAATCATAGCGACTACTGAGATAAAAGGTGACAATTTCCCAACAACCGAAATGCGGCGACAGCATCACCAGCCCCTTGTTTTTGGCGAAGGCCTGATCCATCAATTCCTGACCGTGGACATGGCGAATATAAGGCAGAGACCGATCCACGGGCCAGCCCCAAACCGCGCCCAATTCGGTAAAGGCTTTGGCGTTCTCCTGCAAGGTTTTCAGCGACAAGGCGGCATGTTCTGCTGCCGATAAATTCGGATAAGCCACTTTCAGGTTGGCACGAACCACATCACGATTGTAGTTGGGAAACCAGGATAAAAATCGCCCCAGTGCCGAACCGAGACGCTGTTGGTTGCGTAATGAAAACCAGGAAAAGAAACGGATCACTCCGCGAAAAAACTTGCCCAACCAGGCTTTGTCGGAAGCGTCAGTCATCGGCTTGCTCTTGAGTTGTTGCCACCTTAACCAACCCGGCATCGCCTGCATGGTTATCGTCAGCAATCAATGGTTGCATTGCCGTCCACAGATTGGCATACAGGTGATGGTTATGCTGCTCTTCGGCCAGCAGCAATTCTTTCATCCGTTGACGTTCCTGAGGTTTCGAATAACAGGCCGGGCAATTATCCGGAATCACTGGAAGCTGCGCCGATTCGGCGAAATCCCGCGTCTGGTTTTCACGAACGCGCACTAGCGGACGGATAATACGGATGTCTTTTTCGTTGTTTAGGTAATGCGCCTTCATCGTACGCAATTCGCCGGCATTAAACGCCGACATAATGAAGCTTTCGGCAAGGTCGTCCAGATGTTGTGCCAACGCCAGTACGTTATAACCTTCACGACGGCAGACAGTATAAAGCTTGCCCCGCTTCTGCCGCGCGCAGAAACTGCAGAAAGAATCGCCTTTCATATGCGCATCTGCGAGCGCGACCAGATCTTCGGACTCATAAAAATAAGGAATGCCCATTTTTTCGGTCACCCATTGCTTCAGCGGAGATGGGTCAAAGCCGGGGATTTCCGGATCGATGGTGCATGCGGCCAACTCGAACTTGACCGGTGAGTGGCGCTGCAAATGTTTCAAGACCGCCAGCAACGCCAGCGAATCCTTCCCCCCGGACAGGCCCAATAAAATGCGATCGCCTTCACGGATCATCTGATACTGGGCGATGGCTCGGCCGACCGGCTTCAAAATCGCCTTTGGCGGGATAATCCAGTCTTTGGTACGTTCTTTTTTGGTCAATTTGCTTGTTTGGCTTGTTTCGGTCATAACACTATCACTATTTCAATCCGCGTATTTTACACCCGATTGCCGCACAATCCCAATCTTTGACCGCTGAACACGACTTGTTCGCCCTCCCTGAAAAATCTACCAGGCAGGGTCGATCACATTAAGCAAGGTTAAACCGGGATCACCATCGGCCAGCCCCGGGGATGAGACATCACTTGAACCGGATAGTCATACACCTGCCGGATCCGGGCTTCCGTGAGTACGACTTCCGCAGTCCCCTGACTGACGACCCGGCCGGATTGCATCAATACCAGTCGGTCGGAATACTGTGATGCCAGATTCAGGTCATGCAACGCCGTCACCACTCCGATGCCTTGCGATTTGGCCAAATGTCCGACCACCTCGAATACCTGGTGCTGATGGGCCAGATCCAGATTGGACGTACATTCGTCCAGCAGAAGGTAACGAGGATGCTGTTCCGCCTGGAAACTCGCCTGTGCAATCACGCGCGCCAGCTGTACCCGTTGCTGTTCGCCGCCGGACAAGGTCAGATAATCGCGATGCTTTAAAGACTGTATATCAAACAGTTTCAATGCCCGATCGATATAATCGGTTCTCTGCTGGGACGGCAAAAAGGTCACCCCCATCTCCACCACCTCGGACACCAAGAAAGGGAAATCCAATTGGATCGATTGCGGCATCATCGCTCGCACCTTTGCCAGCTCTGCCGTCGAATAAGCGGCCAAAGATCGGTCGCCAACCTTCACCGACTCACGCGCATTAAGCAGGTCTCCGGCCAGAGCTTTGAGCAGCGTCGATTTACCGGCACCATTCGGCCCTAGAACCGACACGATTTCGCCGGGTTTCACCTGCAGGGACACATCTGTCAATATCGGTTTATCCTGTAATCGAACCGTCAGACCTTCAACCTTCAACATTCCTGCTCCATCCTAAAGGGTGATTCTCGAGCGACGCTGTATCAGCATCCATAAAAAGAAAGGCCCTCCCAGTACCGCCATCACAATGCCGATCGGCAATTCCGCAGGGGAGAGCAGTGTACGCGCCAACATATCGGAGGTGACCACCAGAATCGCGCCCATCATCACACTCCCGGGCAATAACCAGCGGTTATCCGGCCCCAAAAGCAATCGCACCAGATGTGGAGCAACCAAACCGACAAAGGTGACAATACCACTGACCGACACGGCCGCCCCCACGGCCAGAGCCGTCAGAAAAATCACCGACAGCTTCAATCGCTTGGCATTAAATCCAATATGCGTAGAAACCGATTCGCCCATCAAGAAGGCATTGAGGGCACGGGCAAAATAAGGCAAGGTCGCACTGACCAGGATCACCGGAATCGCCACCAGCCAGACATCCTGCCAGGAAGCACTCGCCAGCGACCCCATGGTCCAGAACGTCAGGGTACGAAGTTCATCGCTGGATGCGTAATAACTCAAGATCCCGATCCCGGCGCCGGCAATGGCATTGATCGCGACACCGGTCAACAACATCAGGGCGATATCGGTATGGCCCCGATAGGTGGAGAGACGATAAATCACCCAAGTCACGAGCGCGCCTCCAATAAATGCCGCCACAGGCAACGCCAACGCCCCCCAGAATCCGACCCAAACGCCCAGTGCGCCGCTGCCGAGAACAATCACGGTAATGGCCGCCAAAGCCGCCCCGCTGGACACGCCGATCAATGCGGGATCAGCCAGCGGATTACGAAACAACCCCTGCATTGCCGCCCCCGACACCCCCAGCCCTGCCCCAACAAACGCAGCCAGCAGCAGTCTAGGCAAACGGATTTGATGAATCACCAAGTAAGCCTGAGGGTCCAGCTGACTCCCGAACAACGCTTGCACCACCTGCGTCGGCGACAACGGCAAAGTGCCTTTCGTCAGTGACAGCAAGCTTACCGCAACCAGCACCAGAAACAGCATCCACAACGTCAATTTAGGCCTATGCAACATTCTCATTCAGTCAATCGCTTCTCAGTGAAGTCATTCCATTCATTAGATTCTTTCCCCATTTTAAATGCTTTGCCTCGACTTTTAACACAAATCGTTGCTTTCTGGTGTGTGCAGGCAATGAATGATTGAATTTCCCCCTAGTCTCAAGCCGCCGTCTCGCATAAAATAACAGTCTCACACTCGCGAGAAGGGAAATTTTATGACCGATTCAAGCAGCGATAACCATAAGCCGCTGGCTTCCATCCACCAGGAATGCATGGCGTTTATCGACCGACACCAAACCGTCATTCTCGCCACGGTCTCTCCTTCAAAAGAACCGGAATCCAGCTACGCGCCGGTCATGAAAATCGACAATCGCTTCTACGTCTATCTATCGGAACTGGCGGCCCATACCCAAAACCTGATGGAAACCCCAAAAGCCAGTTTGCTGTTTATCGAATCGGAAGAAAATACCGAAAACCTGTTCGCCCGCAAGCGGGTCTCCATCAAAGCCACCGCGACCGAAATCCGGCGTCAGTCCGAAGCCTGGCAAACCATTATGGATCGCTTCGAGCAAAAATTCGGAGACATCATTCAAATGCTTAAGCCGCTGGAAGATTTTCATCTGTTCGAACTGGCACCCAGTTCCGGCAACTACGTACGCGGCTTTGCCCAAGCCTATCAATTGACAGGGGAAGACTTTTCCGATGTCCGACACCGCAACGAACGCGGCCACGGCCAATCACAAACCGACTGACACCTCGCATTCAGCATAACCCTTTGCCTATCGTTTTCGGATCAGGCATAAATACTTGTTATCCAAAGCCTTTGTCGTCTCACCTATAATCAAGACAAGTCGTTTCAATATCGAATAACGCCCACTCAAAACTCATCGTCAAGGAGGCTGTCATGTTGAATCCGGAAATCGCCAAACTGCTCAACCAAC
>JAWVWZ010000128.1:0-4738 GCA_033723505.1 Hydrogenovibrio sp. | reverse complement strand
CTCACGGATTATTTCAAGCACATTTTTATGATCATCAAGAAGCAGACTAACGCCATTCACACCGATATTCTAGGGATTGATATCGGCACATCGGGAATGCGGGCAGTGGTGGTCGATGCAGAAGGTCGAACACGCTATTCGCACCAAGTCTCCATGCCCTTCCCTAAACGCTCCGACCTTGAAAGTGAACAAACCATTGAAGTCTGGCGCGACACCTTTGAGCAACTTCTTGAAGGCTTAGCGAATCAACAGGCTTTGGTCAATATCGGCCATATCATTTCCGATGCGACCTCCTCGACGGTTTTTCTTGCTGACGAAGCGTGCCGGGCACTCACACCTGCCTTAATGTACGATGACAAACGCGCGGTTTTAGAGTCGGAAACCATTCAACGATGTGCGCCAGAAAACAGCGGAGCGCATGGGGCCTCATCCACGCTGGCAAAAGTCATGTGGTTGCAAACCCACGCCTTGACCACCGTTCAGGCACCCGACTTTCAAATATGCCACCAAATCGATTGGCTGACACATTACCTGACAGGAAAAACCGGGATCACAGATGAAAATAACGCATTAAAACTGGGATATGATCCCATCAAGCGAGAATGGCCACAATGGCTTCGACCATTGCTCAACTGCACTTTACCAAAGGTCGTTTCACCTGGCACAGCAATCGGTTTGATTACGCCCGAAATTGCGCAAAGGTTCGATCTGCCCAAAACGGTACAAATTCACGCAGGCACCACAGATTCTATCGCCGCTTTTCTTGCGGCTGGCGCCAACCGGATTGGTGATGCCGTCACGTCTCTAGGGTCGACTCTGGCAATCAAAGTGCTCTCGGATCGTCCGGTGTTTTCTGCCGTGCACGGCATCTACAGCCATCGGTTAAACGATGTCTGGCTGGTCGGAGGCGCTTCCAACTCAGGGGGAGCCGTTTTGTTGAAATATTTTTCACTGGAGGAGCTCAAAAAACTGATCCCGAAAATCGATGCTTCCCAACGAACAGATTTGAATTATTATCCTCTGACCTCGCCTGGCGAACGGTTTCCCATCGCAAATACTGTACTGCCGCCTCGTATTGAACCGATTCCGGACTCTCCCACCAGATTTCTGCATGGATTACTCGAAGGACTGACTGAGATTGAACGGCTCGGTTACGAAAAGCTCGCTCAACTGGGGTGTCCTCAAGTTCGTTCAATCTATACTGCGGGCGGCGGCATCCAAAATGCTGCCTGGATGGCAATTCGGGCACGGGAGCTTCCCGCGCCCATAAAAAAAGCCGCACAAACAGATGCGGCTTTCGGAGTGACCCGGCTGATTTATAACCAGCCGACCTCTACTTAGGAAGAGGGCCAAAATGGGTTTAAAGGCTTAAGCTTTCGCAATTTCCTTCACAAGATTCAAATCCAGATACCCTTGTCCCAGAGTCTCCCCGGAAAGCACCTTGAAGGTATTTTCTGGCTCACCCATGTGATCTAACACCACCACGGCATCTGAAAAATCGTCATCTTTGGTGTATTCATTGATGGTCACAATGGTTTTGACCTGCGCACCGACCGACGAACGAATCCCGTTAGCGGAGTCTTCAAATGCAATAGTTTCTTCCGGTTTCAAATTCATTTTTTCCAACGCCCAGTGATAAATATCCGGTGCCGGTTTTTTTGCTGGCACAATGTCCCCTGCCGCGATCACTTCAAACCAGGATTCCGAATCCGGCCCCAGAGTATTTTCCAACAAAGCCGTTACATTCGCCGGCGTAGTGGTAGTGACCACTGCCATACGCGTTCCCGCATCACGCGCTTCTTTGATTAAACGCTCCACTCCGGTACGCAAGGGAATTTTTCCTTCGGAAAGCAGTTGGGTATAGAACTTGGTTTTCGCCTCATGCAACCCTTTGACGAAATCGTCAAAGTTCTCGGGCTTTTTAAATTCGGTATTGAATTTTTCCAAATAATAACGGATACGCTCCTTACCACCGGTGACTGCCAACAAGTCTCCATACAAAGATTCACTCCAGTCCCAATCTAACCCAGCTTCCTCAAAAGCCATGTTAAAAGCCACTCTGTGGCCATCTCTTTCTGTGTCGGCCAAGGTGCCGTCAACATCAAATAATAGTGCTTGTAATTCAGCCATTTCTTACTCCAAAACATTAATTTCAATACAATAAATATTGTTTTTATCTCAAATACTTAGCGCGGTATTATCCTTTCTTTATTAATTTTTTCAATCATTAGCACGAATATTTTATGGGTAGAAACCTGACATAAATATTGTGTCGTTTGAATTTTATTGGTATAAATCTCGGTTATAAAAAATTAATCACAACAACAAGAAGAAGTAAAAAAGATGCAAATTGAAACAGATTTTATCGAGGACTATCCAGCTTACGAAATGAAGCCTGGCGAAGAGTACATGAGCCCTGAAATGCTTGAGCATTTCAAAAACAAACTTCTGGCCTGGAAGAAACAATTACTGGACGAAGCTTCAACAACCGTGAGCCACCTGAAAAGTGACTCCAGCACCCCTGCAGACCCAAACGACAGAGCCTCTCAAGAAGAAGAGTTTGCGCTGGAGCTTCGGACGCGTGATCGCGAAAGAAAGTTGATCGCCAAGATCGATGCTTCTTTGAAAGACATCGAAAACGGGGAATATGGTTACTGCAAGATGTCCGGTGAAGAAATCGGCTTGGCACGAATGGAAGCCAGACCGACCGCGACCTTAACTGTAGAAATGAAAACCAAGCAAGAAATGCGAGAAAAACAAGGGATTGCCTAATCCTGACTTTCTGCTTTACTCAATTTTGCAATTGCTTTACCCACACCCTTCGTTTGCCTGATTAAATGGAATATTCGACGCTCATTGATCAGCTTTCGATTTCCGACCTCTACCCACACCCGGTAGAGGTCATCACAACAATCGAAACCCACATTTCCATCGTTTTTCTGACCGGACGGTTTGCCTATAAATTGAAAAAGCCCGTGGACTTCGGCTTTCTCGATTTCTCTACCCTGTCACAACGTAAAAAGTTTTGTGAACTGGAAGTTCAACTCAATCGCAGAACAGCTCCAGACATTTACCTGGACGTTTGTCCGATCTACCAGCAAAATGGACAACTCAGCTTTTCAGCAGTCAGTCAAAACGACCAGCCCGTGGATTATCTGGTTAAGATGAACCAGTTTGACCCCAATCTGGTCCTGGGTCGCTATTTGAAA
This sequence comes from Hydrogenovibrio sp., assembly GCA_033723505.1. Classification (GTDB taxonomy): domain Bacteria; phylum Pseudomonadota; class Gammaproteobacteria; order Thiomicrospirales; family Thiomicrospiraceae; genus Hydrogenovibrio. The sequence goes on along the minus strand of JAWVWZ010000128.1, from coordinate 1,529 downwards.
GACTCTGAACTCACGCCATTACAAATAGAAAAGCTCGCGCACAGTATCGCCTGTTTCCACAATCAGGCAGAGTCTGCACACGACGAGATTGCATTCGGCCACCCGGACGACGTCATTCACCCGATGCTGGACAACTTTCCTTCCTTGCTACAGACATTCGATCATCCTGAAATCCGCTACCGGCTCAGACAACTTGCCGAATGGACGCACTATACACAAAAGCAACTCTATCAGACGTTGTTGACACGCAAACAAGAAGGCAACATCAAATCCTGCCATGGCGATATGCACTTGGACAATATCACCTTGTTAAACGGAGAGCCCACCTTGTTTGATGGCATTGAGTTCAATGACCAATTCCGCTGGATTGATGTCATGAATGATCTGGCATTCTTATTGATCGATCTGGATCACCGGCAGCAGCCAAAAATGAAGCGCCTCATTCGCTCGTTATATCTCAGCGAGACCGGAGATTATGCTGGCTTGCAAGTTCTGAAGTTTTATCAAACCTACCGTGCGATGGTACGGTCGAAGATAACCGCTCTACGCTATCACCAACTGGACCCAAACAGCTATGAAGCACTGGACTGCTGGGAGACTTCACTACAGTATCTCAAGCAGGCTGAGCAATATGCTTATGAACTCCCGATGCCCAAAATCATCCTGATGCAAGGCATTGCCGGCTCGGGGAAAAGTCATTATGCACGCCAACTTCTGACCTTTGTCGATGGCATCATTATCAGTTCCGACATCGAACGCAAGCGCTTATACGGCATTGACCCTCTGCACCGTGTCTCAGACAATGAAAAATCGGCTTTATACTCGGATGAGATGAATCAGAAGACTTACGAAACGCTGTACGAATTGACCGAATTGATTGTTAAGCAAGGCTATAGCGTCATTGTCGATGCGACTTTCCTCAAGTTCCAACACCGGGAAGTTTTCATGGAACTTGGGGAAAAACTCAATGCGCCATGCAAACTGGTTTCAATCGAGCCGGATATCGACATCATCAGGAAAAATATCGAAAGCAGAGTCGAGGCAAACAGCAACCCTTCCGATGCCGACACAAGTATTATGGTACGCCAGGCTGACGTGATTGAACCGCCAAGCCCGCAAGAAGATGCCTATCGACTGCAACCCATGCAACCAATTGATGCAGAAAACTTCAAGATTTGGCTGGACCGGTCGTTATAAGCTGTAATGAATAATAAAATGTTCCGGTTATTGCTTATGAAAAAAGTCAGCATCCTGTTGATGTTATTACTGTCGGTATCGGCGTCGAATGCGCTTGCCGCCGACACTGCCCAACGCATTTCGGAATTCACCTTTCTGGGACTTCAGCTGGACGGCGCCAACAAGAGTTTGATTGAAGGCCAGATGAATAATCTTGGAGGCTTCAAAAAAGCCAGATCCACTGCGAAAGCAGACAATATCGACAAATACTTTCCCGTCAATCGTATGCGGGACAGCTACTTCGTCCAATTCCGTTATCGCTACGATGGCGAGTTATTTTCCGTCAAACGTTT
>JAWVWZ010000127.1:0-4746 GCA_033723505.1 Hydrogenovibrio sp. | reverse complement strand
TCGGACATCGTGATGATTTTTGACGAATGTACGCCTTATCCGGCAACGCATGATGTCGCGGCCGATTCCATGCGTCTGTCGTTGCGATGGGCGAAGCGTTCTAAAGAGGCTCATGGCGAGAACCCGGCAGCTTTGTTCGGAATCGTTCAAGGCGGAATGTATGAGGACTTGAGAATCGAGTCGATCGAAGCTTTGAAAGAAATCGGTTTCGACGGTTATGCCATCGGTGGGTTATCGGTCGGTGAACCGAAAGACGAAATGATGGCGACCCTCGATTTCACCGAGCCGCATATGCCCAAAGACAAACCGCGCTACATGATGGGAGTCGGTAAGCCGGAAGATATTGTCGAGGCGGTGCGCCGAGGGATCGATATGTTTGATTGTGTGATTCCGACACGTAATGCCCGCAATGGGTTTTTATTCACTCATGACGGCGTGGTCAAAATCCGTAATGCGGTGCATAAGACCAGTCTGGAACCGTTGGATAAGCAGTGTGACTGTTATACCTGTCAGAATTATACCCGCGCGTATCTGCACCATCTCGACAAGTGCGGAGAAATTCAGGGCGCGCGCCTCAATACGATTCATAACCTGCATTATTACCAACTGTTGATGAAAGAATTGCGCGAAGCGATCGCTTCGAATACACTCGATGAATTCGTGAAGGTGTTCTATGCTCGCAGAGGTGAGCGAGTGCCATCTTTATAAACGTTTTTTTGAAAAAAATGCTGAATGAAAGCGGTTTTTGGCTATACTGCTTAATCAGTAAGACACTGTGGATTTGTAGGGTTGCGACATGGTATTTTTACAAGAACTGTGCAACAATACGCCGACTAATTTTGAAAGGAGAAAATAATGAGCTTTTTTATTTCTGATGCAATGGCAGAAGGTGGTGCGACAGCGGCGCAAGGTGGCGGTTTTGAAGCCCTTTTGCCTTTGATTCTATTGTTTGTGGTGTTCTATTTCTTGTTGATTCGTCCACAACAAAAGAAAGTGAAAGAGCATAAGAAATTGGTTGCGGCCTTGTCGAAGGGAGCAGAAGTTGTTACCTATGGTGGTTTGGCCGGAAAAATTCGTGAATTAGACGAAGTTTTCGTTGATTTGGAAATTTCGGATAACGTCATCGTCAAAATCGAAAGACAAAACATCTCCCGTGAGTTACCTAAAGGCACGCTAAAGGGCACGGCGGAGTAATTTGACCGATTTGATTAAAGGGGCTTTCTAGCCCCTTTTGTTGTTTATAACCCCTCTTTACCTAACCGTAAATAGACTAGATATTTAATTTGAGTTTGGAATTTTAAAAGATGTTTGACTCTAAGAAAAAAGTCATTAGCAATCAGTATCCGACATGGAAGTATTTATTGTTATTGATTGTAATTGTTTTGGGAGCGATTTATTCCGCTCCGAATCTTTTTGGTGACGATCCGGCGGTACAAATTTCTCCTGCTAAATCGGTTACTTTCGATCGTTCGACCGAACAAAAAGTCGTGCAGGCTTTGAAATCGGCTCAAATTGATGTCAAAAGCGCGAACTTCCAGGGGCAGCAATACCTGATCCGCTTCAATAGCACCAAGGACCAGTTACAAGCCAAGAGTGTCATTAAAAACACGCTGGGTCGTGAAGCCGTCGTGGCGCTGAACCTTGCGCCAGCAACGCCTCAAATCTTAAGGGATTTAGGCGGTCAGCCAATGTATCTTGGGCTGGACCTGCGTGGAGGGGTGCACTTCCTGATGGATGTCGATATCGAATCGGCCGTGGAGAAATCCTATACCCGTTATGTGGATGAAATCAAAGCGACCTTAAGACATAACCGGATTCGTTACCTGGCGGTCGAGTACAAAAAGCAGGCGCTTTTCGTCAAGTTCCGTGAAGGTGAACATTTGGCTCAAGCTGAAGCGCAAATCAATAAAAAGTTCGATAACGATTTTACCATCAAGCAACTGGATAACACCAAAGAGCCGACGCTTGAGTTGACGTTGTCGCCGAAAACCATTGCCGAAGCCAAGAAATATGCATTGAAGCAAAACATCACCACCTTGAGAAACCGTATCAACGAACTGGGGGTTGCTGAACCGGTGATCCAGCAGCAGGGCGATCGTCGTATCGTTGTTGAGTTGCCAGGGGTTCAGGATACAGCGAAAGCGAAAGAAATTCTGGGCGCGACGGCAACGCTTGAATTCAGATTGGTGGAAGAAAAGGGCGATCCGGTTCGTGCCGAGCGGACAGGCTATGCGCCAAACGGATCACGCATCTATCACTTCCGTGACGGTCGTCCGATTCTGTTGAAGCGGAGCATTATCGTCAGCGGGGATAACGTCATCAATGCGCAGTCTGGAATCGACAGCAAATCCGGTTCCGCCGAGGTAAGCGTGACGCTGGATGGTGTTGGCGGCCGTAAGATGCTGGCAACGACGAAAGAAAATGTCGGTAACCGTATGGCGGTGGTCTACATTGAAAGCCGTATCGATACGGTGATGGTTGACGGTAAGAAAGTCAAACGACGCGTTACCAATAAAGATGTCATCAACGCGGCGGTGATTCGCGGGCAGTTTGCCAACCGCTTCCAGATTACCGGTCTCGACAGCCCTCGTGAAGCTCAGGATCTGGCCTTGTTGTTACGTGCCGGGGCCCTGGCCGCACCGATGGAGATCGTCGAAGAAAGAACCGTGGGGCCGAGCCTGGGACAAGACAATATCGATCAAGGGTTCTTGTCGGTCATCGTCGGCTTTATTCTGGTGTTGATCGTCATGGCATGGCGTTATAAGACCTTCGGTATGATTGCCAATATCGCCCTGACTTTGAACCTGCTGCTGATCGTTGCTGTTCTGTCTCTGCTGCAAGCGACCTTGACCTTGCCGGGGATTGCCGGGATCGTATTGACGGTCGGGATGGCCGTCGACGCCAACGTGTTGATTTTCGAACGTATCCGTGAAGAGCTGAGAAGCACCTCCATTCAGTCGGCCATTCATGCCGGGTATGAAAAAGCCTTTGTCACCATTGCTGACGCGAACATCACCACCTTGTTGGCGGCGATTGTGTTGTTCAGTTTTGGAACCGGTCCGATCAAAGGGTTCGCGATTACGCTTTCCATCGGGATTATCACGTCCATGTTTACCGCTATTATGGGCACCAGAGCGATTGTGAATGCGCTATACGGCAATAAGCCGGTTGAAAAGCTGTCGATTTAGGAGAATAGCGGATGGAAAACAACAATCAAAACAATCAGGCAAATGGCGAGATGACAGAAAAGAAAATGATTAACTTTATGGCGCACCGTAAGTTGGCGGTGATTGTCTCTTCCTTTTTGATTATCGCATCGGTTATCGGCATTTACACCAAAGGGCTGAATTTCGGGATCGATTTCACCGGTGGGACGATTATCGAGCTGGCTTACGAAAAGCCTGCCCAGGTAGATAAAATCAGAGATGTGCTGCAAACTTCCGGCTATGAAGAAGCGGTCGTGCAGAACTTCGGTTCCGCAGAAGACGTTCTGATTCGTATCGCACCGAGAGAAGGCGTGAATTCGGCACAAATCTCCAATCAGGTGATGGATGTGTTGAAATCCCATTCGGAAGATGGGTTCGACTTGAGACGCGTCGAGTTCGTTGGACCTCAGGTCGGAGATGAGCTGACCGAAGACGGTGCACTGGCGGTCATCTATGCGTTGATCGGGATTCTGATTTATGTCGCTTTGCGTTTCGAATTTCGCTTTTCGGTTGGATCGGTTGCCGCTTTGATTCATGATGTGGTGATTACTGTCGGTGTGTTTGCGTGGACGCAGGCACAGTTCGATTTGACGGTTTTGGCGGCCATTCTAGCGGTCATCGGTTACTCATTGAACGATACCATTGTCGTTTTCGACCGGGTTCGGGAAAATTTCCGAACCGTTCGCGAAGGCAGTCCGGTCGAGGTCACCAACCTGGCCGTCAATCAGATGTTGGCCCGAACGATCATGACGTCCTTCACCACGTTGGTGGTGCTGATCGCTTTGTTCATCTTCGGTGGCGAAATCATCCATAATTTCGCACTGGCGCTGATCGTCGGGATTGTGGTCGGGACCTATTCATCGACCTATATCGCCAGTGCGATCGCGTTGGCTTTGGGTGTATCGAAAGAAGATCTGATGAAGCCGGTCAAGGATGGTGCATCGATTGAAGAGCAGGAAGCCGAGCTGACTCGCATCTTTCTCGAAGAGCAGGCCGAGCGTGAAGCCAAGCAGGCTTTGAAAGAACAAAAGAAAAAGTAATCTAAAATCTGCCAGGCGGGGGTGTACTTTGCATCTGTCGTCTGGTCGATTCATTTGAAACAACCCTTTGCAACCCTTCAAATACTTTTCCGGGTTGTAACCCTGAATGTCTTGGTAAGAAAATGTCACTTCAATTAGAAAAGAATAAAAGACGCACTTTTGCGATTATCTCCCACCCGGATGCGGGGAAAACTACCGTGACCGAAAAACTGTTGCTCTATGGGGGGGCGATTCAGATGGCTGGCGCGGTCAAAAGCCGTAAAACGGACCGTGGCGCAACTTCCGACTGGATGAAGATGGAGCAGGAGAGAGGGATTTCCGTTGCCTCGTCGGTGATGCAGTTCCCCTATAAAGACGTTATTATGAACCTGCTGGACACGCCGGGGCATGAAGACTTCTCTGAAGATACCTATCGTACTTTGACCGCAGTGGATTCGGCCTTGATGGTTATTGACGTCGCCAAAGGGGTTGAGGATCGAACCATCAAGCTAATGGAGGTC
>JAWVWZ010000126.1:0-4773 GCA_033723505.1 Hydrogenovibrio sp. | reverse complement strand
TTCTTGATCAAACCGTATTCACTGAAAATCTCTTTCAAGTTGGATAAACGTGCGCCATAGCGGCCGTCGACGGGGGAAATCGCGGTTAATTCTGAAAGTTGCATAGTCTGGTTCCTTATCTATATTTTTATGCGCGGTATTATAGCGCAAAATCGAGGGTTTTGCGGAGAAGGATATTAAGGTTGGCGCGATTTAAGATGATTGCGCGGCATGGCGGTTTATCAAAAGGGGATAGTCCTATGTTTCAAGCTTAAGATTAAACGATTTTTGCAGCTGACCCACAGTTTTTTATGAAATGTATTGATAAATTTGATATAGTTTATTCAAAAGTTAGTCTTGGCTAATTATTTTATTTGTCTGTGCTGTTTATGCGTTGTTCGATCGAATTTTAAGCAGTAAACAATCAATTAAAAAATAATAACTTAGATGTGAATTTAAAAGTGATGGATAAAGGTTTTTATGAGTGAGCAAGTGGTACAACACCTCCAGAAAGAACGCTCGTTCTGGTACTTTCTCGGGCCGGCTTTTTTGGTGTCGGTCGGTTATATGGACCCGGGGAACTGGGCAACCTCAATCGAAGCAGGGTCGCGTTACGGTTACAGTTTGTTATGGGTGATTACCCTGGCATCCTTGATGGCGATTCTAATGCAATTGCTCAGTGCGAAACTCGGTATCGCCACCGGTAAAAATCTGGCTCAGATGATTCGTATCCAGCATCCCGGAAAAGGGGGGACTTTTTTGCTGTCATCGGCGGCTTTGGCGATGATCGCTACCGATTTGGCGGAGTTTCTCGGTGTGGCGGTGGCACTGAATCTGTTGTTTGACATTCCGTTGGTACTGGCGATTTTCCTGACCATTTTCGATGTATTACTGATTTTATGGCTGGAACGCTTCGGTTTCCGTTGGGTGGAAATGACGATTTTTGCCTTTGTGGCGACTATTGGGTTGGGGTATGTCGTCGAGCTTTGGCTGGCACAGCCTGAATGGGCAGATGTGGCTAAAGCGTTGGTGGTGCCGAATGGCACGATCCTGGATACCACGGCACTGTTCATCGCGATGGGGATTCTTGGGGCGACGGTGATGCCGCATAACCTTTATCTGCATTCACATCAGGTGACCACGCGAAGCAGCGAGGCAGGCGTCTCTCTTCAACGATTTTATAAAATGATGAAATGGGATACGGTACTGGCACTGACGGCTGCCTGGGTGGTGAATTCGTCGATTCTGATCATGGCATCGGCCGCTTTTCATGAAAAAGGGCTGTTGATTACCGATATCGATGAAGCTTATCACACCTTGGGGCCTTTACTGGGCAGCGCGGCTGCTTTGACATTTGCCATTGCGCTTTTGGCTTCGGGGATTGCCAGCTCCGCAACCGGAACCCTGGCCGGGCAGATCGTATTCGAATCCTTCTTTAAGAAACGCCCGATCAATATTCTGCGTATCCGTGTCTATATCCGTCTGGCGACGATGTTCCCTGCGGCGGCCGCAATTCTGCTTTCCGCCAAGCCTTTGAGCCTGTTGGTATTGTCTCAGGTCATTTTGTCGATGCAGTTGCCCTTTGCTGTGATTCCGTTGGTGATGATGACTTCTAACCCACAGTTGATGGGAGAGTTAGTGAACCGAACTGCGACCCAATTGGTGGCCTGGATGGCGACAGCGATTATTGTCGGCTTGAACCTCTGGTTGCTGGCCATGCTGTTATGGGAAGGGTTGCACACCATTCAGTTGCATTAGAATTTCGTTTTCCCTGCTCCGGGGTCTCTGGAGCAGGTTCTGGTTTTCACCCCAGCCTGGCAGATTTTGATTTTTTGTCGTAATTTTTTTGATTGCCCGGCTCGAGTGGCTTAAGTGTTGGCCTATGTCTGTGGTAAAATAGGGCAAATTTATTTTCTGAGGATATAAGTATGTTAGAAGCCTATCGTCAACATGTTGCTGAAAGAGAAGAACAAGGTATTCCGCCTTTGCCGTTGGATGCCAAGCAAACTGCTGATCTGATCGAATTGATTAAAAACCCGCCGGCAGGCGAAGCTGAATTCGTTCTGGAATTATTGACCGATCGTGTCCCGCCGGGTGTGGATGAAGCTTCTTATGTCAAAGCCAGTTTTTTGGCGGATGTGGCCAAGGGCGCCATCCAGGTGGATTTGATCACGCCGGAAAAAGCGACTTTCCTTTTGGGCACCATGCTGGGAGGCTACAACGTTCAGCCACTCATCGAGTTGCTGGATGCGTCCAATCCGGACGTTGCGGAAGAAGCGGTCAAGGCCTTATCGAAAACCCTGCTGGTTTACGATGCATACCACGACGTGGTCGAGAAATCCAAGACCAACGACTACGCGATGCGTGTGTTGAAATCCTGGGCGGATGCCGAGTGGTTCACATCCAAGCCGAAGATGCCGGAGACGATTACCGTCACGGTCTTCAAGGTCGAAGGCGAAACCAATACCGATGACTTATCTCCTGCGACCGCTGCCTGGTCCCGTCCGGATATCCCGTTACATGCTAAGGAAATGCTGGCATCTCGTATGGAAGATGTCGACGGTACGATCGCATCTTTGGAAGCAAAAGGCCATCCGGTCGCTTATGTCGGTGACGTGGTCGGAACCGGTTCTTCGCGTAAGTCTGCGATGAACTCGGTGATGTGGTATTTCGGTGATGACATTCCTTATGTTCCGAACAAGCGTCAAGGCGGCGTCGTTCTGGGCGGCAAAATCGCTCCGATTTTCTTCAATACGGCTGAAGACTCCGGTTCGTTGCCGATCGAGTGTGACGTCGAACAAATGAATATGGGCGACGTCATCACCATCCATCCTTATGAAGGGAAAGTGACCAACGAAGCCGGCGAAACCATTTCAACTTTTGAACTGGCACCGGACACCATGCCGGACGAAGTACGTGCCGGTGGCCGGGTGCCTTTGATCATCGGCCGCGGATTGACCGATAAAGCCCGTCAGGCGCTGGGAATGGAACCTTCCGACGTCTTTATCCGTCCGCAGGACAAGTCTCAGGCGGAGCACGGTTACACCCTGGCGCAGAAAATGGTCGGTAAAGCCTGTGGAATCGAAGGGGTTCGTCCGGGGATGTACTGTGAACCGCGTATGACCACGGTCGGGTCACAGGATACCACCGGGGCGATGACGCGAGACGAGATGAAAGAGTTGGCGTGTCTTGGTTTCTCTGCCGATCTGGTCATGCAGTCATTCTGTCATACCGCCGCTTATCCAAAGCCGGTGGATATCAAATTACAGCATTCCTTGCCGGACTTTATCACCAGCCGAGGCGGGGTTTCGCTCAGACCGGGTGACGGCGTCATCCATTCCTGGTTGAACCGTTTATTGTTGCCGGACACTGTCGGCACCGGCGGGGATTCGCATACGCGTTTCCCGATCGGTATTTCCTTCCCGGCAGGTTCCGGTTTGGTGGCGTTCGGTGCGACGCTTGGCGTCATGCCTCTGAATATGCCGGAATCGGTTCTGGTTCGCTTCAAGGGCGAAATGCAGCCGGGCATCACCTTGCGTGATTTGGTGAACGCCATTCCTTACCAAGCGATTCAAGATGGTCTTTTGACGGTCGAGAAAAAAGGTAAGAAGAATATCTTCAACGGCCGTGTTTTGGAAATCGAAGGGTTGGAGCATTTGAAAGCCGAACAGGCATTCGAATTGTCCGACGCTTCGGCGGAACGTTCGGCTAACGGCTGCGTGGTGAAGCTGGGAGAAGAACCGATCATCGAATATTTGAAGTCCAATATGGCTTTGATCGATTGGATGGTTGAAAACGGTTATCAGGATGCTCGTACGCTCCTGCGTCGTCGCGACGAAATGCAGGCCTGGATCGACAACCCCGAGTTGCTGGAATCGGATGCCGATGCCGAGTATGCGGCGGTGATCGAAATCGACCTGAATGACATCAAAGAGCCGATCGTGGCGTGTCCAAACGATCCGGATGATGTCAAACTCCTGTCCGATGTTCAGAACGAAAAAATCGACGAGGTCTTTATCGGTTCTTGTATGACCAATATCGGTCATTATCGTGCCGCCGGTAAGGTGTTGGAAGGTATGGCGAATGTGCCGACTCGCCTGTGGATCGCACCGCCGACCAAAATGGATGAACGTCAATTGATCGAAGAAGGTTATTACAGCACCTATGGCAAGGTCGGCGCGCGTACCGAAATGCCAGGTTGTTCACTGTGTATGGGGAACCAGGCACGTGTCGCCGACGGCGCAACCGTGTTCTCGACTTCGACGCGTAACTTCCCGAACCGTTTGGGGAATGGTGCCAATGTCTATCTTGGCTCGGCCGAATTGGCAGCGGTCTGTGCTTCATTAGGTCGGATTCCGACAATGGAAGAATACCTGAAGGCGGTGGCGATGCTGGATACCATGGCGGACGATGTCTATCGCTATCTACAGTTTGACGAAATGGCGGACTACCAAGTCGAAACGCCTAAAAAACTGTCGGATATCGGGGTCGCCGTCGCCTAGTCGTGATGACCTTGGTTCAAATAAAAGCCCGCTGATTGCGGGTTTTTTTATGCCTGTCGTAAGCAAATAAGAGGGGAGACGTTTTCTAGGCAATAAAAAAGCCCTGTGATTGGAAGATCGACAGGGCTTTGAAACGAGGAATGAAAAGGGCTTATTTCAAGCCAGTTAAATATAAAGACAGTTTGGTTGCCGTTTCGGTGGTAATGTCTCCCATCAACTGTTCGACAAACGATTTCTTGCCCTCATACACTTTGGCTTCCTTCACCTTGACGATATTGCGCATCACATACCC
>JAWVWZ010000125.1:0-4783 GCA_033723505.1 Hydrogenovibrio sp. | reverse complement strand
GTCGGCGGCTGGATTGCGCTAGGCGCAATTATGGTGCTGGGCGCGCGTTATGGTCGTTATGACGCTCAAGGCAATATCAAACATTCTCACCCACCATCCAGTATTCCATTTCTGGCGTTGGGCGCCTGGATTCTGACGGTTGGCTGGTTCGGCTTCAATGTGATGTCGGCACAGCAAATCGGCGGCATTCAAGGTTTGGTCGCCATGAATTCATTGATGGCGATGGTTGGCGGGATCATTGCGGCGACCTTTATTGGTAAGAAAGACCCAGGCTTCGTTCATAATGGCCCGTTGGCCGGTCTGGTTGCCATTTGTGCCGGTTCGGATGTGGTCAGCCCTCTGGGAGCACTGGTCATCGGTCTGGTCGCTGGAGCGCTCTTCGTCAAGGCTTTCGTTTGGACGCAGAAACATTTGAAAGTGGATGATGTCCTTGGTGTGTGGCCTTTGCACGGTTTGTGCGGTGTTTGGGGTGCATTGGCGGCAGGCATCTTCGGTTCGACAGCTCTGGGCGGCTTAGGCGGAGTTTCCATGATGTCGCAGATTATCGGAACCGTGATGGGTGTCGTCATTGCCTTTGTCGGCGGTTATGTGGTTTACAAACTGGTCGATGTGTTTTTCGGTTTGCGTATGGATGAAGAAGAGCAGCACCTAGGGGCTGACTTGAGTATCCATAAGATTCATGCCAATCCGCCAAAGGAAGACTACTAAGCTTTTCAAAGGCTTACCCCATTGTCGATCGAATGCATCGATCGGAAATCCTGAAATAATCAAACCCGCTTGTTCATGGCGGGTTTTTTTGTGCTATTCTTTCCCCAAGAATTCAAAATCATGCCAAACCTAACGAAACCTATGCGAAAACTATCTGCTGATCAACTTTACCGCTATACCCGAATCAATCCCGACCATTTCAAAGAAAAACACTCCAGTGTGAACGACTTCATGAAACGGTTCCATCCGCGTGCCTACCAGTCGTTGAACTTCGGGTTGCACCTGCGACGCAACCAGAATCATATCTTTATTATGGGAGAACCGGGCGTCGGGCGGATCGGGATGACCAAGTCGGTGTTGAAGGAAGCGGCGCAACGAAAAGAAATTCCAAAAGATGTGGTACTGGTTTCGGATTTCAGCGAGGCGAATAAAACGCAATATCTGTTTTTCAATGCCGGGCACGGTCACAGCTTCAAAGTGGCGATCGAAGAGCTGATTACCCAGTTGAAAACACAACTACCGGTGGTGTTTGATGGTCATGCTTATCAGTTGAAAAATCAACAACTTGATAATGAGTTGGCGCAACGTCAGGAAGAGGCGTTGACGCCGGCATTTGAACTGGCCGAGTCTCTAAATGTCGAAATCCAACAGAACGAAAATAATTTCGTGTTGATGGCGCTGGTCAACGGTGAAAGACTTCGGATGACCGAACTGAAGTCTTTGGATGAGTCCATTCAAAAGCATTTTCTTGATGCGATGGATCAAGTCGAGGAAGCCTTAAACAAGGGATTGACTCAGTTCCCGTTTTTGCAGCATGAATATCTGGATGCCGGTAAAAAACTGAATACTCAGGTGGCAAATGAGCACTTAGCACCGATGATTGATGCTTTGAAAATGGAGTTCGGTGAACATGACGCGATTAAAGATTATCTGGATGATCTGAAAGAAGCGGTCATTTCCAAATTACACCTGTTCTGGGATCAGTCGGGCGAAGCCGTTACTTCAAATAGCCAGAATTCGATGGAAGAACTGATGGCTGAACAGCATGGTTTTTCGATCTTTGAGGTCAATTGCCTGGTCGATCATACCGGGTTGATGCATGCGCCGATCATTTATGAGCAAAATGCCACCATGCCGAAATTATTCGGTTATACCATCAATTCCGCCAGTGCCAATGCGACAGATACTTTGACTCTGGCCATGAACCATCAAGCCGGCTTGTTACAGAAAGCCAATGGCGGTTTCCTGATGTTGAACATCGAGCCGTTATTGAAAGATCCGGAAATCTGGTCGAATTTGAAAGCCGCTTTGATGAGTAAAAAGCTGACTTTTGAAATCCCGTCTTCCAGCAGTGTGGTGCCATATCATTTACCGGATTATCCGTTGAACGTCACTCTGGTATTGTTGGGGCGCGCGGTGCATTTTTATGCTTTGCAGGAAATCGACAGCCAGTTCAGCCGTTTGTTCAAGGTTCAGGTTGAATTTGAGGTCGAGCTGGAAAGAACCGAAGAGCACGAACTGGTCTTGGCGAAGCAGTTGGCCAGTGAAATTTCCGACTGGGATGATTTGCCTGTCAATGTCTCCGCCTATGAACGCTTGATTGAATATGCGTCCAGAATGGCTGAATCGGAAAGTCGTATTTACACCAATAAAGCGATTTTGAGAGATGTTCTGGCTGAAGCCAATGCTTACGCCCGAGCCAATGACGAAACCGAAATTACTCGTGAAACCATTGAAGCGACGATTCTGCAAAGAGATTTCCATACCGGTTTAATGGAAGACTACTACCATCGGGCGATCAGTGAAGAGCAGGTATTGATCAGTGTTCAGGGGCATCATGTCGGTCAGGTCAATGGCTTGACCGTTTTGACCGTCGGACGCCAGTCCTTCGGGCAGCCCGTCCGTATCACCGCCCAGGCATCTGCCGGAGACGAAGGGGTACTGGATATTGAGCGCGAAGTGGAAATGGCCGGTCCGATTCACTCCAAAGGCATGTTGATTCTAAGTGGGTATATTCGTGGTCGCTATATGAAAAACAAGGCGCTTGGTTTCAGCGCCTCGATCGTCATGGAACAGACCTATGATGGGGTAGAGGGAGACAGTGCTTCTTCCGCCGAGTTGATTGCGCTAATTTCGTCGCTTTCTCAAGTGCCTTTGAGACAGGATTTAGCCGTGACGGGATCGGTCAATCAGTTTGGTGAAATTCAGCCTATCGGTGGCGTCAATGAGAAAATCGAGGGGTTCTTTAAAGTCTGTAAGGAAAGAGGGCTGACGGGAACGCAAGGGGCGGTGATTCCGGAAGCGAACACCAAACACCTGATGCTCAATGCCGAGGTTCGTGAAGCGGTTGAAAAGGGAGAGTTCCATATCTATGCGATGAGTCATATCGACGATGCGCTCGGGTTGTTGATGGATATGCCGGTGGGCGAAGCGAACGAACAGGGCGTCTATCCCGAGGGCAGTATTCATTATCGCGTCATTCTAGCCTTGGAAAAAATGAATGAAAAACATGATGATGACGATAAAGATGATGAATAAGAGTAAAGCAGAATAAAAAAGAGCGTCTATCGCTCTTTTTTTTCATCCGGAAAAAACAATGGCAAGATCAGTCGGTTTGAGACGAGTCGTTTTTGGCCTGTTTGCGCTGAGCGCGTTTCAGTTTGCGTTTTTTCCAGGCATCGACGACATGCAGGCGCCAAAGGACGAAGGTTCCGAAGTAGCCTACGATGGCCAGTACGACGCCAACGACAAAGCTGCCGAGGTACAGTGGCATCCAGATCTGATCCAGGGTGTTGAGAATGCCGTCCAGACTCATATTAAAAGCGTGTGCGGCTTGAGCTTCGTCGCCAAGTAACCAGGTGCCGACCAGATAGTTGAAGTAAAAGATCGGAGGCATGGTAATCGGGTTCGAGATCCAGACCAAAGCGACACTCAATGGCAGGTTGGCTCGAATCAGAATGGCAGTGATCGCAGAGGTTAACATCTGCGATGGAATCGGGATCGACATCCAGAAGAGTCCACTGGCAAACGCACGAGCGGTGTTATGTCGATGGATATGCCAAAGATTCGGGTTGCCCAGCCATTTGGCGAGTATGCCCAAGCCTTTGGTTTGCCGGATTTTTTCAGGATTGGGAATGTATTTTTTGATGAGTTTTCTTGGCATATGTTTCGTTATTTTGTTTTAGGGTTCATCAGTGCCTTGGTGTGGGGATACCATGTCTTTGACCAGCAAACCTGGCAAGTCGCGGCAATCGCCGTGTCACTTTTTCTTGCTGGCTGGGGGAGCTTGCGGCACATATTTCGTCATTATCCTGCCCGTTCAACTTCATTGCCTGCCGGGCATGGGCAGCAGTTCATGCAAATCATTATACAAGTATTTTCAGGCGCACTTGTTGCATTTTTATGTCTGTTTTTCGAACAATTGATGATGCCGAATTTACCTGATCGCGCCTACTATCATCCGGTTGAAATCACCGGTCAAATCGTCGGACTGCCTCAGGTCGGCCACTCCCTTCACCATCAACCGAAAGTCAGTTTCTATTTACAAATCGATGCTCTGAAGTCCATTGACTCGCCGTCGGTCACGCCCCCAGCCTGGCAGATATTCAAGCCTAGAATCAAGCTAAGCTGGTATCGTTATCAAGCCGTACCGAAAGCAGGAGACACTTGGCGTTTCCACGTGAAGTTGAAGCGCAATCATGCGAGTCTCAATCCGGGCGGCTTTGATTATGAAACCTACTTATTCGAACGCCATATTGCCGCAACCGGTTATGTTTTGAACCGTTCAAAACCATCGGCGACCAAATTGGCTTCCGCAAGCTGGCCCTCCCTCCGAGCGAATCTGGCGGCACACCTCGGCCCCATTTTCAGCGGCAGGGAATTCGAAGGCATTTACCGTGCATTGATTTATGGTGATAAAAGTCATTTGACGCCCCAGCAGTGGACGCTGTTACAGAAAACGGGCACCATTCATTTGATGGCGATTTCCGGGCTGCATATCGGGATTTTGTCGACCATCGGTTTTTTTCTGTTTGCGTTTATCTGGCGAATGGGGGTGCGTTATACCAATTGGCAT
>JAWVWZ010000124.1:0-4799 GCA_033723505.1 Hydrogenovibrio sp. | reverse complement strand
GACCATATAGATACCAAATTCTCCTTTCGGGTGTTCAACCGCCGTATAGGCTTCGCCTTCCGGAACGGAATACCCTTCGGTGAAGAGTTTGAAATGATGAATCAATGCTTCCATGTTCGATTTGGCATCTTCTCGGGAAGGAGGCGCCACCTTATGGTCGTCGGACATAACCGGACCCGGGTTCTCTTTCAGCCATTTGATACATTGTTTGATAATTTTGTTGGATTCGCGCATTTCAGCAACACGAACCAGATAACGGTCGTAACAATCACCTGTCGCACCAACTGGTATATCGAAATCTAATTTGTCATAGACTTCATAAGGTTGTTTCTTACGTAAGTCCCAGGCGATTCCGGAACCACGAAGCATCGGTCCAGTAAAGCCAAGCTGAAGCGCTCTTTCAGGAGAAACGATCCCGATATCCACTGTACGCTGTTTCCAGATACGGTTGTCGGTCAATAATGTTTCATATTCGTCAACATAGCCTGGGAATCTTTCGGTAAAGGCTTCCAGGAAGTCCAACAAAGACCCTTCACGGGTTTCGTTCAACTGATCCAGCTTCTTGCCGGAGTGCCACTTGGATTCCTGATATTTCGGCATGGTCTCCGGAAGGTCGCGATAAACGCCGCCCGGACGATAATAGGTTGCGTGCATACGCGCACCGGAAACCGCTTCATAACAATCCATCAAGTCTTCACGCTCGCGGAAAGCATAAAGGAAAACGGTCATCGCACCGATATCCAGTGCATGTGCACCTAGCCACATCAAGTGGTTCAGGATACGAGTCACTTCATCGAACATGACGCGAATGTATTGCGCTCTCTCGGGAACGGTGATGCCCAACATCTTTTCGATGCCCATCACATACGCATGCTCGTTACACATCATCGAAACATAGTCCAGACGATCCATGTAACCGATGGATTGGTTGTAAGGTTTGTATTCTGCTAACTTTTCCGTCCCACGGTGCAATAGACCGATATGCGGATCCGAACGAACAATCGTTTCACCATCAAGCTCAAGAACCAGGCGAAGTACACCATGCGCTGAAGGATGCTGAGGTCCAAAGTTAAGCGTGTAATTTCGAATTTCAGACATAATAACTTCCTAATTACCCTTGAGTTGTGTGATCTTCACGAATCACTCTCGGGACATTCACTCGATTTTCGATTTCAACCGGTTCATAAACGACACGGCCTTTTTCTGCGTCATAGCGCATTTCAACGTGCCCGGTCAAAGGAAAATCTTTTCTTAATGGGTGACCGACAAAACCATAATCTGTCAGAATTCTGCGCAAATCCGGATGACCGTTAAACAGGATGCCGAACAAGTCGAAGACTTCGCGCTCGAACCAGTTGGCGCTGTTCCAGATATCGACCACTGAGTCGACCATCGGCATTTGCGTATCCTGAGGATAAACCTTCACGCGCAAACGCAGGTTTCTTTCCACCGACAACAGATGGTAAACCACTGCAAAACGGCGTGGTTTGAAAAGTTCCTGATCTTCGTCCTCTTCGGCGAAATCGAACACACCACGGCTAAATCCTTTATTCGGGGCTTTCAGGGTTTCCCAGTTCGCCTCACCATAATGCAGATAGTCCACGGCGGTGATGTCAATCACCTGATCGAAGCCCATTTCATTTTTCATCTTCTCGAAAGAAGCCAAAGATTGATCCGGATTGATTTCGATCGTCAATTCATTGAATGACACAAACGAATCGACCACCGCATCGGCTAAGACATCCTTAATTTGAGTTTGTAAATCTAATACAGACTGCTTCATATACATCTACTCTTTAATAAAGTGCTTAACTAACGCGCGATGGTGTTAGTACGTTTAATCTTGGCTTGCAGCTGAACGATTCCGTACAACAGGGCTTCAGCAGTTGGCGGGCAACCTGGAACATAGATATCGACTGGGACGATTCGATCGCAACCACGGACAACCGAATAGGAGTAATGGTAGTAACCCCCCCCGTTCGCACAAGACCCCATGGAAATCACCCAACGAGGTTCAGCCATCTGGTCGTAAACCTTACGTAAAGCCGGCGCCATTTTATTGACCAGCGTTCCGGCAACGATCATGACGTCAGATTGACGAGGACTTGGACGGAAGATGATCCCGAAGCGGTCCAAATCATAACGGGAAGCACCGGCATGCATCATTTCAACGGCACAGCATGCCAGACCGAATGTCATCGGCCACAGGGAACCGGTACGGGCCCAGTTAATCAACTTGTCTGCGGAAGTGGTGACTACCCCTTCCTTCAAAACGCCTTCTATTCCCATTCCAGCGCTCCTTTTTTCCATTCATAAATAAAGCCGATGACCAACAGTGCAAGGAATGCTGACATCGCCACTAAACCAAAAGTTCCGATCTGATCCAGAACGATTGCCCATGGAAACAGAAATGCGATTTCCAGATCGAAAATAATGAAAAGGATGGCGACCAGATAGAAGCGAACATCAAACTTCATTCGAGAATCTTCAAAGGCTTCGAAACCACACTCATAAGGAGAGAGTTTTTCCGAATCCGGACGTCTTGGCCCCAGCAAGTAACCGATCAGGATAGGACCGACTCCAAACAACACCCCCAACACCATAAACACAACAATTGGTAAATAATTTTCAAGCATATACAAGCCCTTTTAAGCTTAGATCTGACTAAGTCTTTTTGGTCACTCTTTTTTTATAATTTGGTGCCGATGGCCGGATTTGAACCGGCACGGCTTACGCCACTACCCCCTCAAGATAGCGTGTCTACCAATTCCACCACATCGGCTAATTCTTTTACTACTCAGGCACCACCGGTGCTTTTGGATCTTTTTGAGCCGGTTGCTCCGCTACCGGTTTTTGCACAACACTTTTGTAACCTTTTGTTTGCTGCGCACCCAAATAGGCCAGCGTCAAACTTGTGATGAAAAAAACCACGGCAACGATAGACGTCAACTTCAACATAAAGGTATTGGAACCACCGCCACCGAAAACCGATTGCGAGGAGGACCCGCCACCGAAGTTCGCACCGGCATCCGCCCCTTTACCGTGCTGAAGCAACACCAGGACAACCAGGATAAATGCTATTACCAAATGAATAGCAAGCACTATTGAAAACATTTTTACTCTCCTGCTGCTTCACAGATTGCCATAAAATCTTCAGCAACCAATGAAGCTCCACCAATAAGCCCGCCATCGATATCAGGCTGACTAAACAATTCTTTTGCATTACCCGGTTTGACACTTCCGCCATACTGGATAATCACTTTCTCGGCGACCGCCGAATCCAACTTCGCCAACTCACCACGAATAAAGGCATGCACTTCCTGTGCCTGTTCTGCGCTGGCCGTCTTACCGGTTCCGATCGCCCAAACCGGCTCGTATGCAATCACAATCTTAGCGAAAGCACCGATTCCCACTTGGTCGATCACAGCATTCAACTGCGCGGAAATCACTGATTCAAGTTCACCTGCTTCTCTTTCTTCCAGTGTTTCGCCAACACATAAAATCGGAGTCAAACCAGCCGTCACTGCCGTTTTAACCTTAACCGCAATCTCTTCGTTCGTTTCTTTATAAATAGAACGTCTTTCAGAGTGTCCCAGAATCACATACTGACACCCCATATCTTTGACCATTTCTGCCGAAATTTCTCCGGTGAACGCGCCTTGGACTGGCTCTTCGGCAATATTCTGAACGCCAAGCTCAATATTTGACGCCGTTAACGAACGCTTTACAAAATCTACATACAATGAAGGTGGACATACTGCTACTGTTGCATTTCCAGCACGAGCCGACAAGGCATTCAACCCTGTAACAAGGCTCTTGATCTCCGCCTTATTACCATGCATTTTCCAGTTTCCTGCGACAAACATTTGTCTCATTTCTTAGTCTCCGACACAAAATTCCGCCTATATTAGCGATTTCTTTTTTGAATTACAATCTTGACAATCTCATGAAAATTCGGTTTCAACAATTTTAACAAGCGTTTCCACTTCGGGCTCGATCAACGCCAGAGACTCGCCTTCGACCATAACCCGAATCAGAGGTTCCGTACCCGACGCTCGCAACAAGACACGCCCCTTCCCCGCCATTCTCTCCTCGGCTGCAGCCACGGCATCCTTAAGCGCCTGATTGGTCTTCAATCCGGTTTTATCCTTAACTTTTACATTCTTCAGAATTTGAGGAAACTTGGTCATTCCCGACGTCAATTCTTTCAAATCTTGGCCACTTTCCACCAGAATTGACATCACTTGCAAAGCGGCGACGATGCCATCGCCCGTTGAGGTCTTATCCAGACAAAGAACATGCCCCGAAGACTCCGCTCCCAGATTCCAGCCTCTTTCCTTTAAGGCTTCCATCACATAACGGTCACCGACATCCGTTCTGACAAACTCGATACCCTGTTCTTTCAATGCGACTTCCAAGCCAAGGTTACTCATCAAGGTACCGACCACACCTTCAACAGGTTGCTTCGCGCCCTGCGCCATAATAAATAAAATCTCATCCCCATCGACGACTCGACCGTCGCGATCCACCATCATCACACGATCACCATCACCATCGAAAGCAATGCCCAGATCCGCCTGCACCTCGGTGACTTTGGATTGCAGCGCTGCCAAGCTTGTCGCTCCGCAGTCTGCATTGATATTAATGCCATCAGGCTGGACCCCAATGGTCACCACTTCCGCGCCCAACTCTTCGAAAACTGACGGCGCGATATGATAGGTCGCACCATTCGCGCAATCCAAAACCACCTTCACCCCTTCCAGTTTTTTGCTGGCGGTATAGGTGCTTTTGCAAAATTC